>JAKARG010000193.1 GCA_021819345.1 Actinomycetes bacterium
ATCTCCTGCGGCGGCTGCCCCTCATGCTCTACTACTGGGACACCGTCGTCGAGTGGCTCGGTCCGGGCGGCTGGTGTGCCCCGACCACCTTCGACGAGGCCGACGGCCCGCTCGAGGAGCCCGGCCTCGTAGCCGCCGGCGACGGCGTGGTCGCCTGCTGGCAGGAGGACGGCAGGCGGGACCGGGAGCTCACCTGGACCGAGGGTTTCGGAGGCGAGGAGTGCCTCGCCCGTCGGGACCACTACGGCGAGGTCGTCTGGCACACCCTGCACACCGGCGGCCGGGTCCGTCTCGGGGTCCTGGCCGACGCAGCCGGGCCGGCCGCCCGGTCGCGAGCCGAGGTGCCCGCCGCCCGAGAGGTCGGAGGCGAAGCTCGAGCCGCCGCTACGAGCACCCCGGGCACCCCGATCTCCTCGGGCGCCTCGAGCACCTCGGGCGCCCCGAGGACCTCGGGCGACGCTCGACCCTGGGCACGGGCGCGGCGCGCCCGGCAGGCGCCCGAGCGCTACACCACCACCGTCGGCGGGCGCTCCCTCTCCCTCTACTGGGGGGACCTGCACCGCCACTCGCTCGTGAGCCGCTGCACCGCCGGCGACGAGCCCGAGCTCGACGACTTCTACCGCTACGCCTTCGACGTCTGCGAGTACGACTTCTGGGCGGTGACCGACCACGCCGAGAACACCTCCTCCTACCAGTGGTGGTCGATCCAGAAGCTGGCGGACGTGCTGCACGTGCCGGGGAGGTTCGTCCCCTTCTACGGCTTCGAGTGGACCTCGGCCACCGGCCACCAGAACGTGATCTACGAGTCGTCGCTGCGTGGGGCGCCGATCTACTCCTCGACCGCGGCGGGCAGCTCCACCCCGGCGGAGCTGTGGGCCCACCTGCGCCGCGCCGGGCAGCGCAGCCTCACCATCCCCCACCACCCGGGGTCGGCGATGGTCCCCTTCGACTGGTCCTACCGCGACGAGGAGATGCTTCGCCTGGTGGAGGTCTTCCAGGCGTGCCGAGGCAACTACGAGGACGACGGCTGCCACCGGCAGTTCTCCGACGCGACCCTCCGAGGGACCTTCGTCGGCGACGGGCTGCGAGCCGGTCACCGCTTCGGGCTGATCGGCTCCTCCGACCACGGCAACGGGGCCGGCTACGTCGGGGTCTTCGCCGAGTCGCTCACCCGAGAGGCGGTCTTCGACGCCCTCGCCGCTCGGGCGACGATGGCCGCCACCACCCGTGACGTGGTGCTCGACGTGCGCCTCGAGGACACCTTCATGGGAGGGGTGGCGGCGCCGGCCGAGGTTGCCGGCCTCCGGGTCCATGCCGAGGCCTACGGTGAGCTGGCGAGGATCGAGGTGGTCACGCAGAGCGGGCTCGCCGACGGCCTTGCCGCGGCGGTCCCGCTCTCCGCCGGGGAGCTGGCGGTCCCCCTCCGGGTGGAGTGGAGCACCGGGGACCTACCACTCACCGACTGGAGCGGACAGCTCGGCATCCAAGGGGGGTCGATCCTCCCGACCCGCTTCTGGTCACCCGAGATCGTCGCCGTCTCTGCCAACCGCATCGACTGGCAGGCAACGACGCGCAACTTCCGCTCCCAGTACGGGGCGCAGCGCGGCGGAGTGGAGCTCACCGCCATCGGCCGCCCGGATGCGACCGTCGAGGTCGCCACCGCCTCCGGCGGAGGGCGGGTCGTGCTCGGGGATCTCGCCCGAGCCTTCGCAGACGGCCCGGCCGGCAGACCGGGGAGCGTCGAGCTGGCCCGGGGCCCCCAGGGGACCCTGCGCCTCCAGGCCGGCACCGGCGGGCTCACCGGTCTCGGCACCGACCGGATCGACGCCTCCTTCGAGCTGGAGATCGACCGACCGAGCTGGGTCTACGTCCGAGCCACCCTGGTCGACGGCGAGATGGCCTGGTCGTCGCCGATCTGGGTGGACCCGGCCGAGGCCCCGGCACCCGGGTGAGCGCGAGATGCTCAAGTCGGCCCCGGCGGAGCCGATCGCGCGCCCGTGGACAACAGAGGTGACCTGATCGCCCTCGACGAGGCGACCGCAGCCGCCCGGGTGGCCGGGACCGACCCCGACGCCCTCGTGGATGCCGCCCGGAGCGGCAGGCTCGACACCGTGCAGATCGGCGGCCTGCCCTACGTGTCGGCCTCGGAGCTCGACCTCTGGGTCCGGCTCCGGGACGACCCCGACGCCACCGACCTGGCAGGCGCCGGCTCCCTCGGCAGCGACCTCGAGGAGACCGACCTCGCCGGCTCCGACCTCGCCAGCGCCGTCGCCAGCGCCGTCGCGAGCCTCGGGCTCCCGGCGGGCGGTCGCGCCACCGATCGCCCCGAGCAGGTCGCTGGAGATCTCGGTGTCGCCGGAGGTCTCGGTGCTGCTCGGCCGGAGCGCCCCGGCGCCTCGACGGACGCGCCCGGGGGCCACTAGCGACTAGCCTCGGGCGACCCCGAGCGGCATGTCCGCAAGGTCGTCGCCGGCCGGCGTGCCCGGTCCTGCCCAGCTCGCCAGCCAGCCTGATCGCCCTGTTCGCCCACCCCGGGAGACCGCCAATGGACCGTCGAGTGCTGCAGGCCTGCGGTCCGGACACCCCCCGGGCGCCGGCCGGGCGCACCGGCTGCACAGAGCTGTCGAAGGCCCTCGACGAGGCCGCCGGCGCACTGCTCGAGCGACACCTCGAGCTGTCCAAGGAGTGGTTCCCCCACGAGCTGGTCCCCTGGGAGCTCGGGAGGCGTTGCGGGCCCGACGGCTCGGCGCCCCCACCGGCCGACCCACTCCCCGAGGGGGTCCGCTCGGCGCTGTTCGTGAACCTGCTCACCGAGGACAACCTCCCCCACTACTTCGCCGCCCTCTCCGACTCCTTCCGGTCCTGCTCGGCTCTTTGCGAGTGGAGCCGGCGGTGGGCGGCCGAGGAGCAGCGCCACGCCATCGTGCTCCGGGACTGGATCTGCGTCACCCGCCAGCTCGACCTGGTCCGCCTGGAGCGGGCCCGGATGAGCCAGCTCAGCTGCGGCTTCGACGCCGGCGTCCGGGCCGCCGGCCTGCTCGACGGCATCGTCTACCTCGCCGTCCAAGAGCTCGCCACCCGGATCTCGCACTGGAACACCGGCCGCTTCCTCGACCCGGTGGGCACCGCAGTGATGAAGCGGATCTCTGCCGACGAGAACCGCCACCACCTGTTCTACCGGGAGCTGGTCTCGGTCGCGCTGGCGGTCGACCCCTCCTCGACCGTGGAGGCGATCGACCGGCAGGTGAGCGCGTTCGAGATGCCCGGTACCTCGATCGAGGAGTTCCCCCGACACGCCCGGGCGATCGCTGCCGCCGGGATCTACGACCTCCGCCTCCATCACGACCAGGTGCTGCGACCCCTCGTGGTCACCCAGTGGCGCCTGGAGAGCATCGGGTCGCTCGACGGCGAGGCCGAGGCATCCCGGGAGCATCTCTTCGGACGGATGGAGAGGCTCCGCCGGGTGGTCGAGCGCATGGAGCCCCCGCTCCCCGAGGGGCCGGGGCGGCCGGACGACCGGTCCGGCGCCCCCGCGCTGGCGCCCGAGCCGCTCAGCCCCTCGCCGGGCTCGGCCACTGCGCGACCAAGCAGTAGCGGTCGCCGCGGATGAGGCTCCTGCGCCACTCGATCGGGGTGCTGCCGGACAGCACCAGCCGCTCGACCGAGAAGGTCGCCACCCCCGAGGGCATGCGCAGGAGCCTCCGCTCGGCCGGGCGCGACACGAGCGGCACGATCCGCTCGGACCCGCCGGTCACCCTGAGCGAGCAGTGGGCCGACAGGGCCTCGTAGAGACCCCCCGAGGACAGATCGACTCCGAGCAGGGGCGCCGCCAGCTCGGCCGGCAACCAGGAGCGGTCCCAGGCGATCGGCTCCGAGCCGGCGTAGCGCAGGCGCTCGACGTAGACCACCTCGTCGCCCTCGTCGACCCGCAGCTGCGCCGCGGCCTCCGGGGTCACCGGCCGGCGGTCGGTGGTGAGGATCTCGCTGCGCTCCACCAGGCCCTGCCCGCGCACCGTCGAGGCCAGGCTGTAGATCGAGTGGATGCTCTGCTCGACCACCGGCCGGGAGACCGACGTCGGCCGGCCCCTCTGGCGGCGGACGAGGCCTTCGGCGCTCAGCTGGCGGACCGCCTCGCGGGCGGTATGACGGCTCACCCCGTAGTAGGCGCACAGTTGGTCGTCGGTCGGGAAGTGCTCTTCGAAGCCTCCCTCGGCGAGCCTGCGCTTCAGGTCCTCCGCCACCTGCGCCCAAAGCGGCAGAGGGATGGAGCGGTCGGCGGCGACGGCCATCCCGGCGCCCTCAGGCTCCGGCGAGGAAGAACGATCCGATCAGGACGGCAAGGACGTAGGTAGTCACGATCGCCATCGGGATGTCCTCCTCGTAGAGGAACGACAGCACCCCCACCGCGACCCGCAGGATCGGGGTGAGGATGAGCAACAACACCCCGAGGACGACCACGGCCCGACCCTCGCCCGAAGCGAGCCCCGTGCCCAGCTGGGAGAAGCTGTGGGGGAACACCGTCGAGCGCGAGGTGAGGTGCGAGTAGGAGTAGCCCCCGGTGATCGAGGTGTAGTGGCTGTGGTGGGCGAACATGATCCCGAGGCCGGTGGCGACGACGATCACGCTCACGCTCACCCCGATGCGCAGCACGAGGCTGATCGCGATCTCGACCTTGCGGATCTTCTCCTCCATGGCCGCCGCCTGCTCGGGGGTGAGCTGGCGGCGCCGAGAGGTGGCCTGGACCTCGATCCGCTCGCCGGCTCCCTCGGCCGGCTCCTGGCCGGCCGTTGCGTCAGTACGTTCCGAGGTCACGGGAAGACTCCCTTCTGGAGCATCTCCAACGATATGGCCACCAGCACGACCACGAAGATCATCCGGACCGTCCGGCTCGTGATCTTGCCGAGCACCCGGGCACCGAAGGTCGCACCGAGCAGCACGCCGGCAGCGACCGGAGCAGCGATGATCGGGTCGATCTGGCCCCGGATGAAGTACACCCCGGCGCTCGCCGCCGCGGTCACCCCGATCATGAAGTTGCTCGTCGCAGTCGAGACCTTCATCGGCAGGTGCATGGCGCTGTCCATCGCGGGGACCTTGAGCGCCCCGGAGCCGATGCCGAGCAGGGCGCTCACCAGGCCGGCGACGTACATGAGCACCAGGCCGGGCTTGGTGCCGACGACCTTGTAGGTGATCTCCTTGCGCTCCGCAGTGTCGTAGTAGGAGCCGTGCAGGTCGAAGTAGTTGGCGATCCGGTCGTTGGAGACGAGGAGGGGCTGGTCGGCATGGCGCTTGCGGAAGGTGGCGATCGACGAGTAGCCGAGCACCAGCCCGAAGAGGACGTAGAGGAAGCGGGCTGGCAGGACGGTCGTGAGGTAGGCCCCGCTCACCGCCCCGGTGGTGGTGGCGATCTCGAGGAACATCCCCGCCCGGAGGTTGGTCATCTTCTCCCGGACGTATGCCGCTGCTGCGCCGCTCGAGGTGGCGATGACCGACACGATGCTCGCCCCGATGGCCAGGCGGATGTCGACCCCGTAGAGAAGGGTGAGGGCCGGGACGATGATCACCCCACCGCCGAGGCCGATCAACGAGCCGAGGACCCCGGCAGCGACCGAGACCAGTGCGAGCGAGACCACGAAGTCGAGCGGAGTCACGCCAAGAGAGTACGTACATCCGGACTCCCGCGCAAGTGGCTAGCGCGGGCTCGGGTGGTCGGGTCCCGCTCGAGGCCCGGGGCGGCGAGCCCTCGCCGGCCCGGCGTGGAGGAGGCCGTGGCGGTCGTGGTCGAAGCGGTAGACCTTGGCCACCTCGACCTCGAGGTCTCTCAGCAGCCGCGAGCGCCCGATCGCGAGCGCGACCCCCACCCCGAGCACCGGCCCCACCCAGTACACCCACCACCCGCGCCACGCTCCGGCGACCACCGCCGGCCCGAGGCTGCGCGCCGGGTTGGTGCTCGTGCCCGAGATCGGCGCTTCGAGGTAGACCATCACCGCGTAGAGGACCGGGAACAACAGCGGGGTGAAGCGCCTGAGCTTCGCCGAGCCCACGAAGGCGAGCAGCGACACCACCAGCGCGGCGCTCGTCACCACCTCGCCGGCACAGGCGAGCAGGGGGCCGTAGGCGGCGCCGGGCAGGGTCGCCCCGAAGTCGACCTCCCGGCCGGTCGGCCCCCAGGCGAGGAGCGCAGCGGCACCGACCAGGGCACCGGCGAGCTGGGAGACCACGTAGCCGGCGGCGAGCCAGGGGCGCATCCGCCGGCGCGCCACGAACGCGAGGGTGACGATCGGGTTGATGTGCGCACCGCTCACCCGGCCCACCGGGGAGACGGCGATGAGCGCCCCGGTCGAGCCGAACAGCGCACCGGT
>JAKARG010000194.1 GCA_021819345.1 Actinomycetes bacterium
GGTGGTCACCGCGGTCCGGTCCAGATCGCCCGGCGCCCCCGGGCCGGAGCCCCCCTCGGCGCGGGCGGCGAGCACGAGGAGGCGTTTCCCCCCTACCGTGGTCCACGCACGGCCTACCCGGACCACCCGCGCCAGCTGCTCTGCGGGGCAGGACCAGTCGAGGCGCAGCTCCGCAGGGGTCAGCTTGGCCGCCCAGGTGGGCTCGCCCGCCTGCGGCACCGCCGGACCGAGGCCCTCGGCGAGGCCGGCGAGGAGCAGGTCCGCCCCGAGGCCGGCCAAACGGGCGCGCAGCTCCCCGGCGGTCTCCTCGGCTCCGATCCTCGTCTCCACCCTGCGATGGACCCCGCCGGCGTCGAGCTCGTCGACCACCTCCATCAGGCAGACCCCGCTCAGCTCGTCCCCGGCGAGGATCGCCCGCTCGACCGGCGCCGCGCCCCGCCAGCGGGGCAGCAGCGAGAAGTGGAGGTTGACGAGCGGCACCTGCCCGAGCAGTGGGGGCCGGAGGATCCGTCCGTAGGCCACGACCACGCCGAGCTCCACCCCGGCGTCGAGGACGGTGGCCGGGTCCTCCGAGACCCGAAGGCCCTGCTCGGTCGCCGTCGCCTTCACCGGGCTCGGCGACAGCCCGCCCCCGCGGGAACGGCGCCGGTCCGGCCGGGTCACGACCACCGCCACGTCGTGGCCCGCGGCGAGCAGGCCGCAAAGGCTCGGCACGGCGTCCTCGGGCGTGCCGAGGAACGCGACCCTCAGCGCCAGCCGCCTTCGCCCGGCGTGGGTGCCCGGCCCGGCACCGACGCCGGCCACGCCGCTCGGGTGCTCGGGGGGTCCACGAGCCCGAGGGTAGCGGCCGCCCGGACCACTACCCTCGCCGGCAGGATGGCGAGCAGCCACTACTTCGACCCCGAGCCCGCCGCGGCCTCTCGCCCCGGCGAGGTGCGCCTCGTGCTCGGCGACGGGCAGCTCGCCTTGCGCACCGACCGGGGCGTGTTCTCCGCCGGCCGGGCCGACCCCGGCACCCTCGTGCTCCTGCGCTCGGTCCCCGACCCCCCTGTCGCCGGCGAGCTGCTCGACCTCGGCTGCGGCTACGGCCCGATCGCCTGCACGCTCGCCCGGAGGGCCCCGGGCGCCACCGTCTGGGCGGTGGACGTCAACCGCCGGGCGAGGGAGCTCACCTCGGCCAACGCAGCGCGCCTCGGCCTGTCCAACGTCCGGGTGGTCGAGCCGAGCGAGGTCGACCCCGCGCTCCGCTTCTCGGCGATCTGGTCCAACCCGCCGGTGAGGGTCGGCAAGGAGGCCCTCCACGGGCTGCTCGCCACCTGGTTGGCCCGCCTCACCCCCGAGGCGAGCGCCTGGCTGGTGGTCAAGCGCCACCTCGGCGCGGACAGCCTCGCCGCCTGGCTGGCCTCCGAGGGCCACGAGGTGGCTCGGGCCGCCTCCAAGCAGGGCTACCGGCTCTTGCAGGTGGGCCCGGGGCGCCCGGCATGAGGCAGCTCGGCCCGACCGAGCTCAAGCGACTGCACCGGCAGTGGAACCGCCGGAGCAGGCGCCGGGTCGCGCTGCTCGTCGACGGGGTCGGGAGCCCGTTCAACCTCGGCGGGATCGTGCGGACCGCGGCGGCGCTGCGCGTCGAGCACCTCTTCCTCGCCGGCGGTGCGCTGACGCCCGAGGGCGACCGCGTCGGTCGCAGCGCGATGGGAACGCAGCGCTATCTGTCCTGGTCGAGCTCCGAGCGGGGCGCCGAGGCGGCCGGCGCGGCCCGCGAGCAGGGCTACACGGTGGTCGGTCTCGAGCTCGCCGAGGGGGCTGTTCCCCTCCACGAGCTCGACGTCACCTCCGACGTCTGCCTGGTGGTCGGCCACGAGGATCGGGGGATCCCCGCCGCGACGCTGGCGGCCTGCGACGCGGTGGCCTTCGTGCCCCAGCTCGGACGGGTCGGCTCGCTCAACGTGGCCGTCGCCGCCGCGATCGGGATCTACGAGCTGCGCCGGCGCGACTGGGCCCCGGGGACCTGACCCCGCCGTCTCGGAGGGCCGACGGCTCGGGGTGACCCCGCAGCGCGCCTCACATCACGATCACGCTGCGCAGGGCCTCGCCCCGGCGGACCTCGGCGAAGGCGTCGTCGATGCCCTCGAGGCGGTGCCGGGAGGAGATCAGCTCCTCGAGGAGCAGCTCGCCCCTCGACCAGTGGCCGATCATGCGGGGGATGTCCTCGCCGATGCGGGCCGAGCCCATCTTCGATCCGAGGACCCGGAGACCGTCGTTGGGCAGGGCGATCCCGTCCAGGTCGAGGCGGGTGCCGTTGCCCGGGATGCCGACCAGCACCGCGGTGCCACCGCGCCGGCAGAGGGCGACCGCCTGCTCCATCACCGGGGCAGCCCCGACCGAGGCGAAGACGTAGTCGGCTCCGCGCCCGCCGGTGAGCTCCCGCACGGCCAGGGCGACGTCGGAGGAGCCGGAGAGGGTGTCTGTAGCCCCGAAGCGGCGGGCGAGCTCCAGCTTCTCGGGCACCAGGTCGACCGCCACGATACGCTCCGCGCGGGCGATGCGCGCCCCCTGGACGGCATTGATCCCCACTCCGCCGATGCCGATCACCACCACCGTGCTTCCCGGTTCGACCCGGGCGGTGTTGAGCACCGCCCCCACCCCGGTGATCACGCCGCAGGCGAGCAGCGACGCAGCGTCGAGCGGGAGCTCTGCGGGCAGGGGGGCCACCTGGGAGGCGTGCACGACCACCTGCTCGGCGAAGGCAGCCGTCCGCAACCCCTGCACCACCCTCTCCCCCGAGGCGTCCCGTAGCGGGCTGGCCTCGTCGAGGGCGAAGGTGGTGCTGCAGAACACCGGCTCCCCTCGCCGGCAGTACCAGCACTTCCCGCAGGAGCGGACCAAGGTGACGACCACCGGCTCTCCTCGCGACAGACCCTCGACGCCGTCGCCGAGCTCGCTCACCCGGCCGGCCGCCTCGTGGCCGTAGACCGCCGGCAGCGCCCCTCCCCACGCGCCGTCGGCGAAGGTCAGGTCGCTGTGGCAGACGGCGCAGGCGGCGATGTCCACCTTGACCTCGCCGGGACCGGGAGCGGCGATCTCCACCTGCTCGATCGACATCGGTCCGCCGGCCTCACGGCACACCGCGGCCCTCATCGCCGGACCCACTCCTCGGCATCGCCCATCTCCAGGTGCAGCTCGCGGCCCTCGTAGGGGTGGCGGGCGCAGGCCTCGTCGTCCAGCTCGACGCCGAGGCCCGGTCCCTCCGGGACCTCGAGGAAGCCCGAGCTCCAGCGCAGGGGGCGGAGGAGCACCTCCGATGCGAAGCCGTCCATGGTCTCGATGCTCTCCTGGATCAAGAAGTTCGGGGTAGAGGCCGCAAGGTGGAGGTTGGCGGCGGCCTCCACCGGGCCGGCGTACAGGTGCGGGGCGATGTCGACGTAGTGGGTCTCGGCAGCCGCGGCGATCTTCTTGGACTCGAGGATCCCGCCCACCCGGCCGAGAGCCATCTGCACCACTGCCGCCGCCCGGCACTCGAGCACCCGGGCGAGCTCGTACTTGGTGGCGAGACGCTCGCCGGTCGCGATCGGCACCGAGGTGGCCCGCGCCACGAGCGCCATCTGCTCGGGCATCTCGGGGGGCACCGGCTCCTCCAGCCACAACGGGTCGAAGCGCTCGACCGCCCGGGCGAGACGGATCGCCGCCGACGGCGTCATCTGGCCGTGGGTGCCGATCAACAGGTCGACGCCCCCACCGACGGCCTCACGCACCGCTCCGACGAAGTGGGCCACCTCGGAGATGGTGCGACTGGAGAGCTGGCGTGGGTCGAGCGAGGAGTACCAGGCGAGCGGGTCGAACTTGAGCGCCCCGAACCCCCTGGCTGCGTACTGGGCGGCCCGCTCGGCGGCGACGACCGGGTCGGTGTAGACCGACTCGTCCTGGCCGGGCGCCGGGTAGATGTAGCTGTAGGAGCGGATCGCGTCCCTGACCCGCCCACCGAGCAGGTCGTGCACCGGGCGGCCGGTCTCCTTGCCCATGAGGTCGAAGCAGGCGGTCTCTATGCCGGAGAGGACGGCCACCACCGAGGTGTCGGGGCGTTGGGTGAAGCCTCGGGAGTAGACCCTCCGCCAGAGCTGCTCGACCCGGAACGGGTCGGTGCCGACGACGTGGCGATCGGCGATGTCAGCGACCATCGCGACGACCACCTCGGGATGGAAGGGCACCCCGTAGACCTCGCCCACCCCCTTCACCCCCGAGTCGGTGGTGAGCCGCACGAAGACCCAGTAGCGGCCGCCGAAGTGCGGGGGTGGCACCCCCACCACGATCGTCTCGACGTCGATGACCCGCAACGCCCCACCCCTTCCCAGCGCTCTCCCGGCGCTCTCCCGGCGCCGACGGTCCGGCGATCCCGGCCGATGTGCGCCCGACCCTAGCCCCTGCGCGCCCCGGCCGGACCAGGGGGACCTGGCTCACGGCCCCGGGCCGGGGGGGATGGCTCACGGCCCGGGCCAGGGGGCTGGCTCACGGCGCCGGGTCGGGGGCCCCCGCCTGGGCCCTCACCGCTGCGACCAGGGCCATGACGCTACCGGAGACCTCCCGCTGGCGCGGGTAGCACAGGGCCAGCTGGCGGCGGGTCAGCGACTCACGGGGGGTCAGCCAGGTGAGGCGCCGGTCGACGGCGCTGCGCGCTGCGAGACGCCCGACGCACGCATGGCCCAGGCCGACCGCCACGAGGCGCTGGAGGGCGAGGTTGTCGTCGGTGCGGTAGACGATCCGGGGCGTGATCCCCCGGCGGGCGAGGATCTCCTCGAGCTCCACCTGGGTGCGCCACCGTGTGTTCCACGCCACCAGCCGGGCACCGTCCAAGACGTCGAAGCTCGGGTGGGGGTCGTCGCTCACCGGGTCGTCCCGGCGGGTGAGGATGACCCAGGGGTCCTCCACGAGCGGTACCGTCTCGACCCGCTCGTCGGGTGGTGGGTTGAGCACGAAGGCCAGGTCGAGGTCCCCCTCTGCGAGCAGGGCGAGCAGGTCCTGGCTCTCGGTCGTCTCGCTCAGCTCCACGTCGACCCCGGGGCGCTCCTCCGCGAAGGCCCGCAGCGCAGCGGGCAGCAGCTCGGCCGCAGCGGTGTGGAACGCCCCCACCCGGATGCGGGCAGGGCCGGGGCGCCGGGCGGCGCGGACCTCGGCGGCCATCGCGTCCAGGTGCCCGAGGGCACGCCGGGCATGGCGATCGGCAGCCTCCCCCGCAACGGTCAGCGCGACCGTCGCCCGGCCGCCCGGCCGGGTGAACAGCTGGGAGCCGAGGGCCGTCTCCAGCACCCCGATCTGGTGCGAGACCGCCGACTGGGTGTAGCCGAGGCGTTCGGCCGCCCGGCGGAACGATCCGGTGTCGGCCACGGCGACGAGCGCCCGCAGCTCGCGCAGGCCCACCCGCCCATCCAGCGGTCCGCTCGGACCGTCACCACCATCGCGGTCCTCGGCGGAGGCCAGCGGAAGATCAAACGATGATATCGATCGTTTCGGGCCTGATCTTTCCATGAGAAGAGGATACGCCCCACGCTATGCTTCATATCCGACGGGCTCGACGAGGAGAACCTTCGAAGTGACGGCTGGTCCCAACCCGGCACCCGGCGGCGGCGCTCCCGGCCGATCGTCGCGGTGGGCACGGTCCGACCCGCTCGACGTCCTCGTCTACGTGCTCATCTTCGTCACCGCCGTCTCGCAGATGGCGATCGTCCCGCTCCTGCCGGAGGTCGCCCACCGCTACTCCCTCGGCGCCTCGTCGCTCGCCTGGGTGCTGACCCTCCCGGGCATCGCCATGCTGGTCAGCTCCGCACCGATCGGCATGCTCGGGGACCGCCTCGGCAACCGCAGGGTGACCCTGGCCGGCGCAGTCCTGCTCAGCTTCGGAGTGCTCGCCGAGGCGGTGACCTCGTTGCCCGTGCTCGTGCTCGCCAGGCTGGTCTACGGCGTCGGCTACGGCACCCTTTGGACCACCGGGCTCGCCTGGCTCGCAGAGAGGAGCCCGGCCGGCGCCCCCCGCCGGCTCGGGATGACGGTCACCGCCTCGGCGATCGGATCGACCGTCGGGCCGACCTTTGCCGGGGTGCTGGCCGACCGGTTCGGCTTCCCGGTCCCCTTCCTCGTCGCCGGCGGGCTGACCGCGGTGGTCACCACTTCGCTCGTCGTCGGCGTCGAGCGGTCGCAACAGCTGGAGGCCGTGGTCGACCGGTTGCGGGTCGGAGCAGCCCAGCCCGCAGGAGCAGGCCAACCCGCAGGCGCAGGCCAGCCGGCGGGCGCGGCCCAGCCCGGCCCGGCACCACAGGGGGGCGGCGGCAATGCCTTGGGCGCCCTCCGGCGCCCGGCGGTCC
>JAKARG010000195.1:0-4752 GCA_021819345.1 Actinomycetes bacterium
GATCTTGGACCCGGCCAGCGGGCACCAGACCCAGGTGCTCACCACCCACACCGACTGGGCGACGAGCGAGGTGACCCAGCGCAGCTTCGATCGTTGGCGGATCGAGAACTTCTTGCGCTACGGGCGCGCGCCCGCGTTACACCTGCGATGTCCCCCACTCCTATGCCGAGGTCGCCGACGACGTCACCCGAAGCGCCCCCAACCCCGCCAAGAAGGCCGCCAGGAAGACTTCCGCCGGAGCCCGGGCGGGCCTCGCCGGTGCCCACGGAGCCCTCGCCACCGCCGTCGCCTCTGCCGCCGACCCCGTCGCCACCAGCCGTACCGAGGCCACCGATGCCATCGCGGCGGCCACCACCCGCCTCGAAGCGGCACGCGCAGACCCAGCGGCGCCGCCTCACAGGTCCGCGCCCGAGCCCGACCACCACGGCGTAGCCGGGGTCGTCACCGGCGTCTTCGGCGGCGGGGCCGGCGAAGCGGGGCCTCAGGGGGCCGATCGAGCTGGCTGCGCACCCACTCGAGGCCGTCCTGCCAGCCCGGCGAGTGCCACGCCTCGGTGTCGGTGGGTTGCTCGCGGGCGGGGGGACGGGTCGGCACACGCCCATCGTCGCATTCCTGAGCGGGCCGAGGCTGCCGGGGGCGCCCGTCGAAGGAGTAGGCGAGTGGGCCGCCCCGAGCGATGCTGCCCCTTCGTCTCTGTTCGGGAGCGAAGGGCACCCCGGTGGCCAGGGCTCGAGGGGCGACGAGGACGCTCTCGCCCAGCAGGCTGACGCCAAGGGAGAGCATGAGGGTGTGGGTTCCTTGCGCGCCGGTGGCGCCGGCAAGGTGGGCGACCAGGTCGAGGCCCAGCTTGGTGGCGACCAGCACGGCCCATAAGGCGACGGTCGTCTTGCGGTAGCGCTGGTAGAGGTAGCCGCCTCGGGGGAAAAGCTCGACGGTCGCCCCTCGGGCAGCGCCGAGGCCGAAGGAGATCAACGCTCCGGTGACCACGAAGGCGACGTCGGCCGGAGAGAGATGGGGTGCGCCAGCCTTGGTGAGGTCGATCACCCCGAGGATGGTGAACACCGCTGGCAGGACGAGCAGCCGCCTGGTCTGCACCGGCTCGCCCTTCGAGCGCCGCCACAGTACGTAGCCGACGCCGGCGACGACCAGCACCACGACCAGCGGCGCAGGCAGGCTCCCGCCCGAGCGGGTCGAGCCCAAGACGAGCGACGCAGTCACGCTCAGGCCTCCTCGAGCTGGTAGGCGCCTCGGTGCCCCCGTGCGGCGATGCCCCGTCCGGCGAGGACTGCGCTGCGGGCCAGGCCCAAGGCGAGGGCCATGAACAGCAACGAGTTGGCCAAGGCGGTTGCACTGAGCTGGTGGGCGGCGAGGAAGTGGCCGAGCGACGCAGCAAAGACGCGCTGGGAGCAGTAGACGAACCCGAGCCGGGCGGCGAAGATGGCCGCCCAGTAGACGGCGTAGCCGAACCCTGCCCGGCTCACCGCCCGGCCGGTCTTGCCCTTGGTCGGGTCGAAGCCCACCGAGACGAACAGGTGGCAGGCGCATCCGAGGATGACGCCGATACCGGCACTGAGCGCCTGGAGGGCCAGGTCGTTGCCGGCGGTAGGCAGGGCCGTGAGGTAGAGGGGGATCACTGCGGCTGTGGCAATGAGGGGGCGTGCCACCCGGAACCAGCCGATCTTTCGCCGTCCCAGGTCCGCTTCCATCAGCACTCCGAAGAACGCCAGGTTGATAATCCACACGCTCGTCGACACGACGCCTCCTTCGACTTGGTGAACAAGACGTCTCCATCTTCAGCCCCGAGGGCAGTCGGCCACATCGGAGCAGGGGTGGAACACCGGGTGGAGAGGGGTGGAGAAGCTGGCTCCGGCCTCCACCCCCACCCAGCACTTCTCGCCGGTGATCCACCCTGTGGACCCTTGATGACCCGTCCTCCGTGCGCAGCGATCACTTCCGCGCCGAGACCGGCCAAGTGGGCGTTGAGCGACTCCGAGCGCAGCGATGCCGACAGCACTAGGTAGTCGGCCGCTCCTCGATCCGTTCCGACGTCTGTGTCGCCCATGTGCAGGATTCCCCTTTCTGTTGTCACCCGATCCTGGGAGGTCGAGGCCATGGCGCTCACCGCCACCGGTCCCGCTCCGACCTGCCGACCACCTGAGGGCTGGCGATCGAACAGCGGCCGCCGGGCCGGCACCGAGATGGGTGTCATCGAGTGCCCCCTACTCTTCGACGACCTGCCTGGAGCTACTTGACGGTGCCGAACGGGTCAGCGACAGCGCGCTGGTTGGCGTTGTTCCAGAAGTTCTGGATGACGAAGCCGTACTCGGGAAGCTGGTCGGTGAAAGGCTCGAACATGGCATTACCCGAGGGGAGCTTCCAGTCGGCCTGCAGCTCACAGCCGAGCGCGAACACCGTGACCAGTTCGGCTCCAGCCCGTGCCATGCGGGACATGGCGGCCTGGGCCTCGTAGTCGTCCCACGCCCCGCAGGCGTCGACGACGGGAAAGACCTTGTAGCCGTCGTTGAGCATCGACAAGGTGGGCATGGCACAGCACGTCGCGATGGTGACCCCTGCGATAATGACGTGGGTACGTCCGGTCGAGCTCAGCAGCTGCTCGAAGGCGCTGCGGAAGCTCGGGTCCTCATAGCAGTTGATGATCCCGGTACGACGGTAGATGGGGTCCTCGGCGAAGATCTCCTTCAGCTCGGGGAGGGTGTCTCCGTTCTGCCACTGGGCATTCGACGAGCTCACGAGCACCGGGATACCGAGGGCTTTGGCCATCTTGGCGAGGGCGACGACGTTCATCTTGTAGGTGGCCAGGTTGGCGAAGTCGCGTACTCCGACCATGAGGCCGATCTGGTGGTCGATGAAGAGCATGACCGAGTTGTCCGGCGTCGGCTTGTCGTAGGGGACGCGGCCCGCCCGAGCAGCGTCGGCGGCCGTCACTTTGGTGGGTAGGACGCTGTCGGTGGTGGGGCTGACGATGTCTTCGGGGCGCGCGGCCATGGCTCTCTCCTCCTGTCCGAGTGGGAAGCACTGGGACCCGAGGCGCTTCCTCCGACGATCGTCGCCGCGCACGGACCCTCGTCGAATCAGGGAGTCCCCGGTCTCCTCCCCGGTCCGGTCCCGAGGACGGCGCCCAGCTCGACGCGGGTGCGGATCCCGAGCTTGGCGAAGACCTTGCTCAGGTGGTACTCGACGGTGCGGGGGCTGATGAACAGTCGGGTGGCGATCTCGGGGTTGGACAGTCCCGAGCGGGCCAGCTCGGCGATCTGGCGCTCCTGGGGGGTGAGCTCGAAGCGGGTGTCGTCGACCCGTCTGCGCGCCAGCTGCCCCGTCGCGAGGATCGCCCGGCCGGCCCGGTCGGCGAAGCCGTCGGCCCCCATGGCCTCGAAGGCCGACTGAGCCGACCTGAGGTGGCGGCGGGCGTCGGCCCGGCGTCGTTGTCGCCTCAGCCATTCGCCGTAGAGCAGCTCGGCCCGGGCGAGCTCGAAGCTCAGGCCTGTAGAAGCGAGACGGCGGATCGCCTCGGTGTAGAGCGCCTCGGCGGCAGCGTCGCGAGCGAGCAATGCCCGGTTGCGGGCCTCGACCCCCAGCGCCCACTCGGTTCCGGCCGCCCGGGTGGAATCGGTGAGGCGTTGCAGCGCCCGGCTCGCTAGAGCGGTGTCGCCGGCCTTGGCCGCCGCCTCGACCAGCTCGCTCACCGCCCGGGTCGACAGCCCCGCCTCGCCCGGGGGCTCGGCCTCGTGACGCACAGCGGCGACGGCGTCGGTGTAGCGGCCGAGGCCGTTGTAGAGCAGAGCCCGGAGGTAGGCGGCGACAGCCAGGGCGTTGCCCTGGCCGCGCGCCGTAGCCCGCTCGACGGTGCTGTCGGCCAGGGCGGTCAGTTCGGCCTCTCTGCCCCTGCCGGCGGGGAGGACGAGGGCGGCGTAGGGGGCCAGGTACGTGCCGGTCGCCTCGGTGGCCACCCGGATCTCATCGACCAGCGACGCCACCCCGGCGAGCTCACCCCGGTAGAGGAGGATGAAGGCGCGGTTGGTCAGGGCAGAGGGCAGCGTCGCCAGCGCCCCGGTGTCCCGGAGCCGCTCGACGCCTTGTCGGGACAGCTCCTCCCAGGCCGACTCGTCCCACAGCTCGGCGGCGATGCGGCCCGGGAGCCAGTGCCACGGGGCGAGGGCAGAGAGATCGTGGTCGGTGCTGCAGAAGGCGTCGAGTGCCGCCCGGAGGGTCGGAGCAGCCTTTGCCAGCCCTTCGGTGTAGGCCATGACCAGGCCCTGCAGGAACAGCTCCCGGGCGTCGGGTGGCCGTCCGGACGGAAGCGCCGCGGCCACGGTCGCAGCGACGCGGGCGACGCCGCCATCGGTGGCCAGCCGATCGGCCTGCATCGCGACCGCGAAGGCCTCCAGGTAGATCGTGTGCGCCTGGTCCACGTCGACGGCCCCGAAGCGGCTCGCCGCGTCGAGCAGCAACGCCGCCGTGTCCAGGTGGCCGGCGGACGCGATCCGCGCCCGGACCAGTTGCGCCCGGGCCTGCTGCAACGCTGACCCGTCCCCGAGCGTGACCAAGAGGGCGGCCGCGTCGTCGAAGGCCCCTGCGGCGCACGCCGTCTCCGCCGCGCTCAGGGCCCGATCGGTGCGGCGCGGCCCGGAGGTCGTCAGCGCCGCGGCGCGAGCGAGGAACGCGCCGGCAGCGGCCAGGCCGCCGCGCCGGCGGGCCCGCTCGGCGGAGCGCTCCAGCTAGGAGGCAACCTAG
>JAKARG010000195.1:4762-6308 GCA_021819345.1 Actinomycetes bacterium
CTACTTCTGCTCCAGCTCGGCGGCCACCTCGTCGTCGGGTCCTGCGACCGACCGACCGAGGTGCCAGGCCCGCCGATCCGCGTCACTGACTGGGTCAATCGCTGCAGCCAGCGCCCGGTGCACCTGCCGGCGCTCGTCGACGCCGGCGTGGCGGTAGAGGGCGGATCGGACGAGGGGGTGGCGGAAGCGCACGGTCGAACCCACCTCGACGAGCCCGCTGCCGACCGCGGCGGCGACCGCTGCGTCGCCGATCCCGAGGGCGGCGGCGGCCGCTCGGATCACCTCGACGGGCGCAGCCGGATCGGTCGCGGCCAGGAGCAGAAGTAGCCGGCTGTCGCCAGGCAGCTCCCGCGCTCGGCGGAGGAAGCTCTCTTCGACCTGCTCGGTCGGCGACAGCGCCGCCGGGAGGCCGTAGCCCCCCGCCCACCGCCCCGCCGACAGCCCACGGGGCAGCTCCAAGAGGGCCAGCGGGTTGCCCTGCGTCTCGGCCAGCAGCTTCCCGGCGACGGCGTCGTCGAGCGGTCCGGGCACGGCGGAGCGGAGCAGTTGGCGGGCTTCCTCTGGGGCCAGCCCCCCGAGCCCGAGCACCGGAAGGCCCTCGAGGTCCCCGCCGGGCTCCCGGGTGGCGAAGAGCACCGCCACCGGCTCGGCGGCGAGCCGGCGCGCCACGAAGGCCAGGATCTGCGCCGACGCTTGGTCGAGCCAGTGGGCGTCGTCCACGATGAACAGCAGCGGTCCGGGCTCGGAGCCCTTGGAGACGAGCCCGAGGACCGCCAAGCCGGCGAAGAAGCGGTCGGGAGCGGCGCCCTCGCTCATCCCGAAGGTGACCTCGAGCGCCTGGCGCTGCGGGGCCGGCAGCTGGTCGAGCTGGTCGAGCACGGGCGAGCAGAACCGCTGCAGGGCAGCAAAGGCCAAGTCCCGCTCGGGCTCGACGCCGGTCACCCAGATGGTGCGGAACCCGCGGGCCCGCTGCGCGCAGCGCTCGAGCAGGGCGGTCTTGCCCACCCCCGGGGGGCCGGGTAGCACCAGCGCACCGCTTTGGCCCTCCCGGGCGGCATCGAGCAGACGGTCGAGCTCGGCCAGCTCGCGCTGCCGGCCGACGAAACCCCCAGAGTGGGCTCGCGCCTCGAAGGTGCTCACGCCACATTCTGGCACCTCCCGTGCCGACCGAGCCCGCCTGCTGGGGTGCCTGCCTTGCCCGACACCTGAGGACGCAGGGGCCACTCGGGCAGCGACCCTCGCCGCCTGCCTTCGGCCGCCCGGCGGCCTTGGCGGATCAGATGACCATGCCGCCGGAGGCCTCGATGCGCTGGCCGGTCACCCAGCTTCAATGAGGAGCAGCGCTGCGCTCCTGCATTCCATCAAGGCTGGTGGATGGGATATTTGGGCGGCGACCCTACCGGGTGGGTCGGGTGACCCGCTTGGACCCGGCCAGCGGGCACCAGACCCAGGTGCTCACCACCCACACCGACTGGGCGACGAGCGAGGTGACCCAGCGCAGCTTCGATCGTTGGCGGATCGAGAACTTCTTGCGCTACGGGCGCGC
>JAKARG010000196.1 GCA_021819345.1 Actinomycetes bacterium
GCCAGCGCCTCCACGCTGCGCTCGGCCTGGCAGAGCAGGTCGAGCAGCTCGATCCGCTTGGGGTGCACGACCACCTTGCCGATGCGCGCCAGCTGCTCGTAGAGATCGGCGCGGCGTCCCGAATCATTTTCCATAGATCTATAGAATAGTAGGCGCCGACGGACCGAGTGCGTCGCGGGAGCTGGACCACGAGGAGGACCGACGTGCGGGCTCGAGCCAACCGGGCCGCACAGCCCTTCGAGGACCTCGCGGAGCGCTACGACGCCTGGTACGACACGGCCTCGGGACGGATGCTGTTCGACCTCGGGTCGCCGGGCTGGCCCGGCATCCGGCTCAAGGTCAGTGAGTGCGGTCAGCGGTGCTGACCGGGCGCTGGGCCCCTGGCATCGAGCGGTCGCGTTCCTGTAAGAGGTCGCGTAGGCGGCGGTACTCCTCGGCGTCGATGTCGCCGAGCGCCAGACGCTCATCGAGGATGCGCTTCGGGTCGGCCGTGCCGGTCCGGTCGCCTTGGGACCGCCCTCCATCGGGCCGACGCGTGACGGCCGTGACGAAATACCAGACCGCCCAGATGAGGACGCCCCAGAAAGCGACCATGGCGAGTGCTCCGAGCAGCCAGCCCCACCAGTGGAACCCTCCTCCCCAGTACCACATCATCGGGATCACCTCCTGCGACCCGAGATTCTCGGGGCGTGCTTCCATGGTCCTCCTCGATACCCGTGTGGGGTAGGGGCGTTGGTCCTCGGCTGGTAAGGACGAACGGCCCTACCCCCGGGGCGTATCGGGGGCAGAGGATAGGCTTATGTTCTGGGTGATCGGCGTCGTTGTTGCCGCTGTGGTCGTCGCCCTCGGCGGCGGCGTGCTCGTCCGCTCGTGGGTCGACGGGGTGGGCGGTGTCCCTGTCCGCTCACCGGGCATTCGGTGGTCGCTCCGGGCTGGAGTCCTGGGCTGCCCAACTGCGGTTGCCTTGGTTCCGGTTCCGGTTCCGGTTCCGGTTCCGGTTCCGGCTCCGGTTCCGGTTCCGGTTCCGGTTCGGAACGTGCCGGGCCGGTGCCATCCCCGGTGCATGGAGGAGGTGTCGCGATCATGACGGTCACTGCCGATCGCTCGACGACGGACCAGCCGCCGAGGCGACCTCGTCGTCGCTGGGTGGTGGTCGCGCTGGTCACTGGTGTGCTGGGGGCGGCCGGGCTCGGGACGGGCCTCGCCGTGTCGCTCGGCGGCTCGGAGCCCACGCCGGCGAGGTCCACTGCGGCCTCTTACGACTACTACCAGTCGGTGATGGGCCGCTACGGGTCGGGTTCGATGATGGGCGGCGGCTCGTATGGCTGGATGATGGGCCAGTCGGGCTACGCCTGGATGATGGGAGGCGCCGGTGCGCCCGAGTGGATGCGCGGCCAGGACCTGCCGGGGTTCATGATGGGCGGCGCAACCGATCCCGGCAGGGTCATGGGTCGGCTCTTTGCCGACGCGCCGGGCCCGCGGGTGAGCCCGTCGGAGGCGTCCCGCCTGGGGAGCGAGGTGCCCGCAGGCGCGACGGCTGATCAGGCGGCCAACCGGCTCACCTTCACCTCCGCGGACGTGCACCTCGTCGTGCTCGCCAGTCCCTCGATGCCGGCGGAGAACTTCCGCATCGCCGGCATGACCAACCCGGCCGTCGTCGTGCCCAAGGGCGCCACGGTGTCGATCGAGCTCGTCAACGCCGACAGTGACATGGCCCACGGCCTGGTCGTCACTGCCTCAGGGGCGGCGTCGTCGTGGATGCCGATGATGACCGCTCCGCCGGCGTTTTCCGGCGCGGCGCTGTGGTTCCTCGGCGAGTCGACCTCGGCCGGCATGCACACCGGCACCCTCACCTTCACCGCCGGCACCTCGGGCACCTACCAGTACCTCTGCCCGGTCCCGGGCCACGCTCAAGAGGGGATGGCGGGCACCTTCGTCGTCTCGAACGGGAGCTGACGCCGCGATGGCGAGCCGGCGAGCCAGAGCCAACGCGGCGCGTCCGAAACGCGGTGCGGTCCCGGCGGCAGGGAGGCCCCGGCTGGTTGCGAGCGGGGCCGACCTGCGCCGGTCCCGTCACGATGAGCGCCAACGGGAACAGCTCGTGGCGCAGGCCAGACGCCGACGCCGCCGCGCCGCGTTGTGGGAAGGCGGCGGGCTGCTCGGCGTGGGACTGGCCGTGACGCTCACCGTCGTCCTCAACAGCGCTGCGACCCCGAGCGGGCCGCGGCCGAAGCGCGAGGTGCCGGCACCACCGGTCGCCGCGGGCGCATCCGACGCCCAGCCCGCCGCGCTCATAGTGGCCAACACCACCGGCATCCCCGGCGTCGTCGCCTACGACACGACCGGCTGGCCGGCGGACCGGGATGACGGCCCGCGGCCGAGGCCCTCGGCCACACCCACGTCGCCGGTCCGGTCGCCTACTCGGTCACCCCGCCCGTGGGGGGCGACCACAGCGGCGTCTGGCTGAACTGCGGCGTCTACGACCAGCCGGTGCCCAACAAGCGGGCCGTGCACGACCTCGAGCACGGGGCGGTGTGGATCACCTACCGACCGTCGCTGCCCGCCGCAGAGGCGCGCCAGCTCCAGGCGTTCGAGGCTCGCCAGTCGCTCGTCGGAGCGACCGGGTCCCGCTATGTCGACGTGAGCCCCTACCCGGGTCTCTCCTCGCCGATCGTCACCTCGTCGTGGGGCTCCCAGCTGCGTGTCAGCTCGCCCGCCGACCCGAGGCTCCAGCGATTCGTCGACACCTTCCGGACGAGCAGTACCTACATCCCCGAGCCCGGCGGGGAGTGCACCGCGGGTCTCGGCACGCCCCTGCAGCGCTGAGGACGTCGACGGGATCGGAGCGATACCCACCATGGGTACAGGGACATCTCGGCGGACCAACGGGGTCGTGGGCCCGCCTGCGGTTGGCGTCAGCGAGCCTTGTGCCGCCCTTGTACTGGGGCGAGGGAGCCCGAACGCCGGAGGGACGACGAGTGGGGTCTTGACAACCCACTCCGGGTCAGGATAATACCGGGGTAGGGTATAGTTCAGGGACGAGAGGAGAGCGTCATGGCAGAGACGATGACCTACAGCGTTGCGGGGATGACCTGCGACCACTGCAAGCACGCCGTGTCGAGCGAGGTCGGTTCGGTCGCGGGCGTGGCCGGCGTCGAGGTGGACCTCGACACCAAGCTCGTGACGGTGACCGGCGAGGGCCTCGACGACCAGCAGCTGCGCGCCGCGATCGAAGAGGCCGGGTACGAGGCGTCGTGATGGCGACGGCGACCGGCACCGAGGCCCGATCGACGGAGGCGACGGCGACCGGCACCGAGGCCCGATCGACAGAGGCGACGGCGACCGAGGGCCGCCAGCACGTCGAGCTGGCCATCACGGGCATGACGTGCGCGTCGTGCGCGGCCCGCGTCGAGAAGCGCCTCAACAAGGTGCAAGGTGTGACCGCCACGGTCAACTTCGCCAGCGAGCACGCAGCGGTCGCCTTCGACCCCGCCCAGGTGGACATCGAGGACCTGATCGGGGCGGTGGAGGCCGCCGGCTACGGCGCCGCCCTGCCCGAGGCGATCACCGACGAGGACCCGGCCCGCCCCTACCGCTGGCGCCTGGTCCTCGCCGTGGCCTTGACCGTCCCCCTGACGGTGTTCGCCTGGATCGCGGCGTCGCGGCCGCCCGGCTGGGAGTGGTTCTCGCTGGTGCTTGCCACTCCGGTGGTGTTCTACGCCGGCTGGCCCTTCCATCGGGCCGCGGCGGCCAACGCCCGCCACGGGGCAGCCACGATGGACACCCTCATCTCGGTGGGCACGCTCGCCGCGTGGATCTGGTCGACGGTGATGCTGGTGGCGGGAATGTCGACGAGCGTCTACTTCGACACCGCCGGGGCCATCACCGCGCTGATCCTCTTCGGCCGCTACTTGGAGGCCGGGGCCAAGCGTCGCTCGGGTGAGGCCATCCGCAAACTCTTGGAGCTCGGGGCCAAGGAGGCCCGGGTGCTGCGCGACGGCACCGAGGTCCTCGTCCCCGTCGAGGAGCTGGCGGTGGGGGACCGTTTCGTGGTGCGTCCCGGGGAGAAGATCGCCACCGACGGCGTGGTGGAGTCGGGAACCGCTGCGATCGACCAGTCGATGCTGACCGGCGAGTCGGTCCCCGTCGAGGTCGGTCCCGGCGACGCAGTGGCCGGCGCCACCGTCAACACCTCGGGCCGTCTTGTTGTCGAGGCCACCCGGGTCGGGGCCACGACGGCCCTGGCCCAGATCGCCCGGCTGGTGGCCGACGCCCAGGCCGGCAAGGCGCCGGTCCAGCGCCTGGCCGACCGGGTCTCCGCCGTGTTCGTCCCGATCGTGATCGCCATCTCCGTCCTCACCTTGGTGGGCTGGCTCGTGGTGGGGGGCGCGGCCACCACGGCGGCGTTCACCGCCGCGGTGGCCGTCATCGTGATCGCCTGCCCGTGCGCCCTCGGGCTCGCCACCCCGACCGCCCTGATGGTTGGCACCGGGCGCGGCGCTCAGCTCGGCATCGTCATCAAAGGTCCCGAAGTCCTCGAGCAGACCCGCCAGGTCACCACCATCGTGCTCGACAAGACCGGCACGCTCACCGAGGGCAGGATGGCCGTCTCGGCCGTTGTGCCCGCCCAGGGGGTGGGCGAGGAGGCGCTGGTGCGCCTTGCCGCAGGAGCAGAGGACGCCAGCGAGCACCCGATCGCCCGTGCCATCGCCGCCTACGGGCGCGACCGTCTCGGCACCCTTCCCGCCGTCGAGTCCTTCTCAGCCCGGGCCGGCCTCGGGATCGAGGCCGTCATCGACGGCCACGCCGTCGTGATCGGCCGCCCGGGCCTCCTCGCCGATTGGGGCGTGCACCTCACCGAGGCGCTCACGGCCGAGGTGGCCCGCCTGGAGGCCGCGGGCTCGACCGTGGTCGGCGTCGCCGCTGACGGCGAGGTCAAGGGCCTCGTGGCAGTGGCGGACCGCATCAAGGTGACGAGCCGCCAGGCCGTCGCCGAGCTGCGCGCCCTCGGGCTCACGCCCGTGCTGCTCACCGGGGACAACGAGGCGACCGCCCGGGCGGTCGCCGCAGAGGTGGGGATCGACCGGGTGCTCTCCGGGGTCTTTCCCGAGGACAAAGCGGCTGAGGTCGCCCGCCTGCAGGAAGCCGGCGAGGTGGTCGCCATGGTCGGCGACGGCGTGAACGACGCCCCCGCACTTGCCCGGGCCGACCTCGGCCTCGCCATCGGGACTGGCACCGACGTCGCCATCGAGGCATCCGATATCACCCTCGTCGCCGGCGATCTCCGGGCAGCGGCCGACGCCATCCGCCTGTCGCGCCGCACCCTGTCGACGATCAAGGGCAACCTGTTCTGGGCCTTCGGCTACAACGTCGCCGCCATCCCCTTGGCGGTCGCCGGACTCGTCAACCCGATCATCGCCGCCGCGGCCATGGCGTTCTCCAGCGTCTTCGTCGTCACCAACTCGCTGCGCCTGCGGCGCTTCCGTGCAGCGGAGGGGCACCGGTGACCGACACCGTCCACAGCGGCGACGACTCTTTGGCGGCGGCCACCGGATCCGGTCCTCCCTACGGCTACGTGGCCAACAAGGACAAGGACGCGCTGATCAAGCGGATGCGCCGCATCGAGGGCCAGGCTCGGGGCATCGAGAAGATGATCACCGAGGACCGCTACTGCATCGACATCCTCACCCAGATCGCCGCGGTATCCACCGCCCTGGAGGCGGTGGCCGGCATCCTCCTTGACGACCACGTCAACCACTGCGTGCGCCACGCCCTCTCCTCGGGCGACGAAGCGGTCGCCGCCGAGAAGACCACGGAGCTCCTCGAAGCCGTCCACCGGTTCACCCGGACCCGATGAACCGGGTCGCGGTGGCTGGCTCGCGGGGGCGATCGAGCCGCTCCATCCCGTGCGCCAGGCGTCGAGCGAGGGTGCTACATGGCGCGCCCGGAGGCCACCGGTGACCGTCGTCCACGCGCTCGGCCACGCCCTCGAGGTCGCCGGCGGGATGGCCTGGCAGATCGCCTGGTCGCTCATCCTCGGCTTCGCCCTCTCGGCGATCGTCCAGGCGCTCGCCAAGAAGGCGACGATCACCCGCCTCCTCGGCGACCACCGGGCGAGGACCCTCGCCGTCGCGTCCGGACTCGGGATCGCCAGCTCGTCGTGCTCCTACGCCGCGGTGGCACTCGCCCGCTCGCTGTTCCGCAAAGGCGCCGACTTCGTCGCCGCGATGACCTTCGAGATCGCCTCGACCAACCTCGTCGTCGAGCTCGGCATCATCATGGCGGTGGTTGTCGG
>JAKARG010000197.1 GCA_021819345.1 Actinomycetes bacterium
CAGGGGCCGGTGCCGGTCCCCTTGCGGTCTCGGCTCAGGCCGGGACTGCGTCGGCGGTCGGTCGGTCGTTGATCGGCCCCGAGTGCTCGCCCAGGGGTCGGGCATCGCGACCGCAGTGGACCGCGAGGACCTCGGCGCAGATCGCGAGCGACACCTCCGCGGCGCTCCGACCGCCGAGGTCCAAGCCGATCGGGCGGTGGATCCGGGCGACCTCGTCGGCCCCCCGGCCGTCACCCACCAGTCGCTCCAGGCGGCGGGACTGCGTCCTGCGGGACCCCATCGCCCCCAGGTAGCGGAGGTCGGCGTCGAGGCCGGCGGACAGGGCCGGCACGTCGACGTGGGGGTCGTGGCTGAGCACGACCAAGGCGGCCGACCCCCCCGCCCAGGCCAGGGCCTGGTCGAGCGTCGGCCAGGAGCCGTCGGCGCCGGGGCGGTCCCCGACCTCTTGCAGGTCCCAGCCGAGCAGGGCACCCTGGGCGCGAAGGGCTCCGACCAGCTCTCCGCTTCCGACCACGACCAGCCGGGGGGCGGGCACCCACACCTCGACGAGGACCTCGCCAACGCCATCGGAGATCCGTCGGGTCGCCGAGTGGCCGGCCGACAGGAGGCGGCCGGCCTCCTCCACTGCCGCAGGGGCAGGCGGGTCGAGCGCTCCCGAGCAACGACCGTCGGGGCCGACCACCTGGGACGTCGCGCCCCGCCCGGGTCCCTCCAGCCGGGTGAGCAGGGCGGCAGGCATGCGCCGGGCGAGGAGCTCCCAGAGGGCCGGCGGGATCGTCTCGGTGGGCTGCAGCAGCAGCTCCGCCCGGCCACCGCACGACAGGCCGGCCTCCATCACCGCAGCGCCGTGGACCTCCACCACCGCGGTCGCCAGTCGCGGGTCGGTCGCCTCCAGCAGCGGACGGGCGGCGGCGAGGACCTCGGCGGCTCCGGTCGACCCGAGCAGCGAGCCGTGCAGGACGCCGTCGCGGTCGACCACGACCAGCTCGTCGCCGGCCCAGGTGGAGAAGCCCTGGATGTCCACCACCCGGGCGGTGATCGTGCCGGTGCGGTCCCCGTCGAGGAGCCTGCGGGCGATCTCGGCAAGGGTGTCGGTGACCGGGAGCTCGACCATGTAGGTGTTCTACTACCCGTGGGGCGGAGGGCGTCGCCCGGGATCGCGACTCCGATCGCCCGCCAGCGCTACCGGGACCGGCTGCCACCATGGCGGCCCGGCGTGCTCCGGTCGGTCAATGCTCAGATCCGTCGATGCTCAGATCCGTCGATGCTCAGATCGGTCAACCAGCGGTCACCACGAAGCGGGCAGGGCTCCCGAGGAGCCGGGCGGTCGGTCGTTGCGCGACCCGGCTCGCCCACTCGATGTCCCGGAGCCGTTCGAGCCACGGGTCGGGCCAGCCAGCGGCGACCACGGCTTCCACCACGGCGGTAGGTGTGATGTCGGCGAGCGGTAGGGCGGCGAGCAGCTCCGGGGCGTACTCGGCGTGGTGCCCGGTCACCTCACCGCGTAGCCGACCGAGGAGGTGGCCTACACCCTGGAGCGCCCGCGCCAGCGGGTCGCCGGTGCCGAAGCGACCCTCGAAGACGAGGAGCCGGCCCATCGGTGCCGCACGGCGCCAGGCGCGCAGCGCTCCGGCGGGGTCGGGGAGGGTCCAGAGCAGGTGACGTTCCATCACCGCGTCGAAGGGTCCGGGTGGTGGCGAGTCGGCCCGACCCTCGACGATGTCCACCCCGAGGCCCTCGGCGTCGGCGTGGCTCGCCAGACGGGCGAGCATCCCAGCCGACAGGTCTAGGGCGGTGACCTTGTGGCCCTGGCGGGCGGCGAGCAGAGAGAGGAAACCGGTCCCGGCCCCGCAGTCGAGGACCCGCGCCGGAGGCGGAGGCAGCAGCCGGGCGAGTGTCGCGGACCACGCGGACAGCTCGCCTGCGTCGGTCGGGCGGTGGTTGGGGACGTCGTCGTAGACCGCGGCGTCCGCGTCCCAGAACCGCCGGATCTCGTCGTAGAAGTCCATCCCCCACAGACTAGGGCCGACCTGCTCGGGCGCCGGCGGCAGGCGTCTCGCAGGGTCGGACCTCGTCGGGAGCTGGTAGCGGGACCTCCAGGGTGGTCTCGCCCGAGCGCGTCAGCACAATCGGGCCACTGAGATCCCGAAGGCACGGAAGGGTCCCCGGAAAAGCCCGAAAGACCGCCTCCAACCCCCTGCAGTGGGCTGGACTCCGGTCGGCGGACAGCCGATCCCCACCCGGAGGAGAAGGACGAAGCGATGCCCGACCACGGCCTCGAGCAACCCCGGAGACCAGCGGCTGCGTCGCGCCCGGGCCAGTGGTTCCCGGGGCCGTGGCCCTCGGCGGGTACTTGCAGGGAGACGGGCACGTGGAGCGACTGAGGCGCCGCCCGCTGTCCGCCTACGTGGTCGTCGTCGGCCTGGTCGCGATAGCGGGCCTCTACGACGACCTCCGCTCTCCGACCGGGGGCAGGTTGATCGGGCCCTCGCCGGCCCTGGCGGCGGTGATGCTCTGCTGCGCGCTGGGCGCGTCGATATGGAGTATCCAGCACCGGGAGCGCAGCGGGACCGGTGAGGTGACCGGCACCTGGGCCTTCCTCGGTGCGCTGGTGCTCCTCGTCCCGCCGGTCACTGCTGCCGCCCTCGCCGGAGGGGTGGCTGCGATCGCAGCGATCGCCCGGCGCAAGGAGCCGATAGCGGTCTGGTTCAACGCCGCAACCCTGGTCGTGTCGGTCAGCGTCGCAGAGAGCATCGTGCGCCTCGACCCCGGCCAGGCGCGGGTGCCCTGGACGGCACACCCCGGCTCGGGGTGGTTCGTCTTGGTCTTCGGCGCCCTCCTGGCAGCCTTCGTGACCAACGTCGTCGTGATCGCCGTCGGGATCGCAATCGACAGCCGCCTCCCGGTCCGCGACGTGGTGGCCGCGCACTTCAGCGAGGCCGTCCTGCTCGAGGTGACCCTGCTGACCCTCGCTCCGGTGCTCGTCGTCGCCGGGCGGCGCACTGCGTTCCTCCTGCCGCCGCTGCTCGGCGCGATCGCCGTCGTGATCCACATGGGGTCCCAGTCCTTGAGGCGTCGCCACGACGCCAACCACGACGCCCTGACCGGCCTCGCCAACCGCCGGCTGTTCGACCTTCGCCTCCGTGCCACCTTGCAGTCGCTCGGCCCGCTCGGAACCGCGGCAGTGGTGCTCGCGGACCTCGACGGCTTCAAGGGCATCAACGATACCCACGGTCACGACTGGGGCGACCGGGTGCTCGTCGCAGTGGCCGAGCGCATGCTCGGGGCCTGCCGGCCGTGCGACGTGGTCGCCCGGATCGGGGGCGACGAGTTCGCCGTGGTCCTCCCCGGGGCGACGCGCGAGGTCGCCTCCGAGGTCGTCGAGCGTCTCCGGGAGGCGATCGCTTCGCCGATCGAGCTCGGTGACGGGGCGACCGTCACCGTCGGGGCCAGCGCCGGGATGGCCGTCGCTCCCCTCGACGGGTCGAGCCCGCTCGACCTGCTCCGGGTGGCGGACGACTCGATGTACGAGTCGAAGCTCAAAGCGGCCCCTTCCGAGGTGCCCAGCGGGTCACAGCACCCCGGGGTGGACCGGGTTGGCGACCTGGCCCGCACGCTCGGCTCCGGAGAGCTGTTCCTCGAGTACCAGCCGGTGGTGGCGGTCGGCGACTCCCGCCTGGTCGGCGTCGAGGCGCTGGTGCGCTGGCAGCACCCCGCCGCCGGGGTGGTCCCCCCGGCAGCCTTCCTCCCGGCGCTGGAGAGGTCGGGCTCCCTGTCGGTGGTCACCGAGTGGGTGCTGCGGGAGGCCATCCGGCAGGGGGCCGAGTGGGAAGCGGCCGGCCGGCGCCTCCGGGTGGGGGTCAACGTCTCGACTCGGGACCTCGCCGACCGGAGGTTCCCCGGTCTCGTGCGCCGGGTCCTGACGAGCGGGGGTCTCGACCCGTCGCTATTGGTCCTCGAGCTGACCGGCGGGTCGGCGCTGATCGACGACCAGGCGAGCCACGGCCTCGCCCGCCTCGGCGAGCTCGGTATCGGCGTGGCCATCGATGACTTCGGCCCGGGAGCCGCGGCCGTCGGCCGTCTCCGCCACCTCCCGGTCTGCCAGGTGAAGCTCGACCGCCGCCTGGTCTCCTCGCTCGGCCGGGAATGCCGCGACGTGCGCGTGCTCGACGCCCTGCTCGAGCTGGCCGACGCCCTCGGGCTCGACACCGTGGCGGTGGGGGTCGAGGACGAGCAGGCGGTGCGGTTGCTCCGAGGGACCCTCTGCGACGAGGCCCAGGGGTTCGTCTTCGCCCCTCCGATGGGGGCAGCGGCCCTCGGCGCTTGGATCGGGGGGCGCTCCGGCGAGCGGACCCTCGCCGTGGGCTCCGTCTCGCTGTCGGGTCTGGTCCACCCCGAGCGCTAGCAAGCTACCGCCGACGCCTCAGGGCGCAGTCCCGTCGTCGGGCGGGCCATCGCCGGGCGGGCCGGAAGGCCGGCCGGAGCCGGCGAGCAGCTCGGCGAGATGGAGCCCCGACCAGCCGGCGAGCTGGGCGGCCTGGGTCCGGCAGCTGAACCCGTCGGCGAGCAGCACCGCTCCCGCCGGCGCGCCGCGAAGCGCGGGGAGCATGGAGCGCTCGGCGATCGCCACCGAGACGTCGTAGTGGCCGGCCTCCATCCCGAAGTTGCCGGCGAGCCCGCAACAGCCGGCGAGGGTCCGGACCTCGGCGCCGACGGCTCCGAGCAGCTCGACGTCGGCGTCGTAGCCGAAGACGGAGTGGTGATGGCAGTGCGGCTGGGCGACCACCACCCGGCCGGCCAGGTCCGCTCCGAGCCCGGCTGCGAGGCGCTCCATCCGCTCTGCGCCCCCCTCGCCGACCAGGGTCTCGGCAAGAGTGTGGACCGAGCGGGCCAGGCCGGCGGCGCGCCGGTCGCCGGGGAGCAGCTCGGGCAGGTCGGCGCGCAGCGTCGCAGTGCAGGACGGCTCCAGGCCGACGACGGGCACTCCGGCTTCGCTCCAGGGAGCGAGGACCTCCACCAGCCGGCGTAGCCGGCGCCTGGCGGCATCGAGCTGGCCGGTCGATACCAGCGTCAGCCCGCAGCAGACGTCGGCCTCGGCTACGACCACCTCGAAGCCGGCTGCGCCGAGCACCTCGACCGCCGCGAGAGCCACCTGCGGCGAGAACCCGCGGGTGAAGGTGTCGGCCCACAGCAGCACCCGACCCCGCGGCGCCGACCCGTTGGCGGGCAGCGAGGCCCGCAGCCGGGCCGCGTCGAGCGGCCGCCTGGCGAGCCGGGGCAGTGGCCGGCGCGAGTCGATGCCCGCCGCCATGCGCATCCAGGCGGAGACGGGTGGCACCTGTAGGGCCCTGTTCGCCAAGCCGGCGGTCCCGCTGCGGGCCAGCAGGTCGAGCCAGCTCGGGAGCCGACCGAGGCTGTAGTGGGCGCGGGGACGGAGCCGGCCCCGCCAGGTCTGGTAGAGCACCTCTGCCTTGTAGCTCGCCATGTCGACCGACACCGGGCAGTCCCGGGAGCACGCCCGGCAGGCGAGGCAGAGCTCGAGTGCCTCGTGAACCTCGGCCGAGCGCCAGGCGCCGCCGACGAGCGACCCGTTGGCCATCTCCTGCAGGACCCTCGCCCGGCCGCGGGTCGAGTCCTTCTCGTCACCGGTCGCAAGGTACGACGGGCACATGAACCCGCCCCCGGCCGGTCCGTCGGCGCGGCACTTGCCGATACCCACGCAGCGGTGGACCGCCTGGGTGAAGTCCCCGCCGTCGGCGTGCAGTGCCAGCCCGCCGGGAGCCCGGCGCAGCGGCCCTGCGAGCGCCCTACGCAGGTCGACGTCGACTGGTGCCGGATCGACCAGCACCCCGGGGTTGAGCAGGCCTTCGGGGTCGAAGAGGGCCTTGAACCGACCGAAGGCCCGGATCGCCGCCGGGGAGTACATGATCGGGAGCAGCTCGCTCCGGGCCCTTCCGTCGCCGTGCTCGCCAGACAGCGACCCTCCGTGGGCGGCGACGAGGGACGCCGCTTCGAGCAGGAACGGTCGGAGCCGGCGGGGATGGTCGGCCAGGGGCAGGTCGATCCGCACGTGGATGCACCCGTCCCCGAAGTGCCCGTAGAGAAGGCCGTCGAGCCCATGGTCGCCGAGGAGCGCAGTGAAGTCCCGCAGGTAGGCGGCGAGCTCCGAGGGAGGCACGGCGGCATCCTCCCAGGCCGGCCAAGCCGGAGCCCCGGAGGGGGTGCGGCTTCCGAGCCCGGCACCGTCCTCCCGGATGCCCCAAAAGGCGGAGGCGAGAGG
>JAKARG010000001.1 GCA_021819345.1 Actinomycetes bacterium
TATCGGCACAGGTCCATAGTCGGGAACCCCTGCGAGGCCTAGGAAGCTTTTGAGATAAGCCGGTTCGTCGATCAACGACTGCATCGCCTGCCTTACGTAGAGCTGCCGAAGGGCCGGTCCTACGGTCGGATTATTGAAGTTCAAGACGATGTAGCTGATGGACAACAGGGGCCAGGGGTCGAGGCGGTACCCAGCGGCGGCGAAGCGCGCAGACGCCGAAAGATCCGATATTGGAACATACCCATAGGTCAGTCCTCCCGTGGACAGCTCGTTGGCCTCCGCCGCATCGGACGTGAAGGGCTCCATGATGAACTTGGCAATCGTCGGGAATCTCCCGATGTCGTATCTCTTGTTGGGCAGGAGCACGGCGTACCCATCCGATCGGTACTCCGCCAGATGCCACGGTCCGTCGACGACCTGCCACAGCTTGTTCGTGGAGTACGTGGCGGTGTCACGTGCCTGACCGAGGAGGAAGGAGAGAACCTTCGAAGCTCCTCCAGGTGTCAGGTCGAAGTTGCCGATCGGACCCTTCAGCGAGGTCTTGTCCCAGGCTTGTTGTGGAAGGGCGATGAGGTCCGACAGCTGCGAGTCGGTGAACCAGGTGGGCGAGTACGCCCTCGTCAGCTCGAGGGTGAGCGACCTCTGGCTGTCGATCCGTACTGACCGGATGTTGGAGGGGAGCTCACCGGCGACGTATCCCCACCAGTTGGATTCGTACGCCCTGACGAGATCGATGAAGAACTCCACGTCACGGCTCGTGACCGGCGCACCGTCGGACCAGCGGGCTCGCTTCAAGGTGATGGTCACAGCTGTGTCCCCGCGGCTGTAGACCGGGGGCTCCGCCAGGCTGAGGGATCGGTTGGGAGCCAGCTCACCTTGTTGACCGAACCAGTACAGCGGCTGCCACTGCAGGTACTGGAAGTCAATGTTGGAGGGGAGGTCTACAGCGAGCGAGCCGAAGGGAAGGATCCAGTTGATCGCTCCCGAGGACTGGTTCTCGGCAAAGCTGACCGTGCCGCCTTTGATTGGAGCCTGCCGAGTGCCGGACGGCTTGGAACAGCTGTTCCACGAAGCCACTGAGAGCGCGAGCACGGTCGCTCCGACGAGGGAGGCGATGACGTTCTTGGGGGACTTGTTCATCTCTTCTCCAGAAAGTTGGTTGACCGGTCAACGGCGGCGCAGGCGCACCTCGAGGGCCTCACGCAACGCATCTCCTATGAAATTGAACCCGACAACGGTGAGGACGATCGCCACGCCAGGCGGGTAGACGAGCCACCAGTAGCCCGAATAGAGGTAGTTGATCCCGTTCGACAGCATTCCGCCCCAGTCCGCAGCCGGCGGCGGCAGCCCGAGACCCAGGTAGCTGAGCGAGGCCAGTAGGAGGATCGCGTCCGCAACCTGAAAGCTCGCATTGACGACGAGAGTCCCGATCGAGTTGGGTATCAGGTGGCGGACGATGATCTGGGGGCGACCGACGCCGAAGAGCCGTGCGGCGCGGACGAACTCGCGCTCACGCAGCACGAGCACCTCCCCCCGGACCAGCCGGCTCGGAATGAGCCAGGACACGAGTGACACGACGAGGATGAGAAGCGGGACGGTGGGGCGGTGGATGGTGGCAAGGAACAGTAGGAGAAGGATCGGTGGGACAGAGAGCATGGTGTCGACGACGCGCATCATCACGCTGTCGGTCAGGGGCTTGGCAAAGCCTGCTACAGCCCCCCAGATGGCCCCGAAGGCAGTTGCGATGAGCGCCGCAGCTACGCCCACCTCGAGTGACGACTGACCACCGACCATGAGGCGCCCCAGCTCGTCGTAGCCTAGCCCGTCGGTGCCGAGCAAGTGGTGCGGACCGGGCGGGAGGTGGACCTGGCTCAAGTTCGTGTGGATCTGGTCGGTATGGTAGAGAAGAGGACCCACGAAGCAGAACAAAGCCATTGACACAACGATCAAGGCTCCGACAATTCCGAGCCGATTCCGGCGGAACTCCCGGAGAGCCGCAAGGCCGTTTCTGCTGGAACTGGTCGGGAGAGATGCAGGTGCAGGACCCTCGGCGGACAAGATGGCTGTCATTGAACTCGGACGCGAGGGTCGATGACTGCGTAGAGAATGTCGGCGAGAAGCGATCCGACCACTGTCGCTACTGCGACGACGAGCGTGACCCCTAGGATGACCGGGTAATCCTCGTCTTGTGCCGCGTTCCAGAGCAGCAGACCCATTCCCGGATAGTTGAAGACGGACTCCACCACGACCGCACCCCCGACGACGACGGGCAGCGTGAGGCCAACCAGCGTCACGACAGGCCCCACAGCATTTCGTAGAACATGGCGCGACGCAAGAAGTAGCTCGCCGAAGCCTTTCGCACGTACGGCGCGTACCCAATCCTGGGTCAGGGCTTCGATGGTCGAGGAACGAACGTAGCGACTGAAGAGGGCAATGGTGACGAGCGTGAGAGTGATGATCGGCAGGGCGATGTCGGACGGGTGCAGGAGCAGCTGGCCAATCGACGCCTGCGGAACGATTGGTTGGAACAGATGTAATTGCACCGCGAACAATACGACGAGGATGAGGCCCAACCAGAAGATCGGCATCGAGTAGAAGACGAAGGAGAAGCCCGTTGCCACATAATCAGCGATCCGGTTCCGACGAAAAGCCTGGAGCATGCCGAGTGGTATTGCTATCAGAAGGGCGAAGGCGTTGGCGAAGCCGACGAGGACCACGTCTCCTGGTAGGCGTTGGCCGATGAGGGTGAGCACCGGCTCGTTGAGCTTGACCGAGTACCCGAGATCGCCCTGGAACAGATCGGCGGTCCAGCGCAGGTACTGGACGGGTAGGGGCCGGTTGTACCCGTACTCACGGTTGAACGCAGCGATCTTGGCTGGTGTCGCTCGATCACCGAGCATTGCTCGTGCGGGCCCGCCGGGAAGGAGGTGGATCATGACGAACACGATCACCGATACGCCGAACAGGACTGCTAGGGCCTGGCCTGTTCGGCGGAGCAAGAAGTGTCCCATCGCGCCTACTTGCCCACCGACCACAGCTCCGGCGTGATGCCAAGACCATCAACGGGCTGAGGGGTTGCACCATGGAGGCGCTTGCTGATCGCGGAGATCTGGACGGGCGATACGGGCATGAAGAGCATCGGCAGCTGCTGGGCCGTGTAGTTCTGCCAGGTGTCCAGGGGCCCGAGACCCGGTTGGGTCGTCGTGGCTCTGATGAGGGTGTCCATCCGGGAGTTGCTGTAGCTGCCGAAGTTCCCCACCGCCCCTGTGGCGAACGCGACCTCTCCCGAAGGGTAGTTGTCGGGAGAGAACTCCCATCCGTTACCCCAGTAGGCCATTCCCCAGGTGCAGGAGGCCTGCCCTGCACTGCAGGGGACTGCGGCCGCTTCCACCTGTGCGAAGGGTTCTTGGGTGAGGGTGAGGTCTATCCCGGCCAACGAGAAAGAAGACTTGAGCGCCTGGGCTTCCTCTCCGACGGTTGCGAGTCCTGAGGCATAGAGGAGACCGAGCCGAAGGGGCGCGCCAGCTCTGATCCCTGTGCCGCAGCTCGTCGGTCCGTTGCCAGGGCGGTCGCAGACGGCGACGCCAGCTCGGTTGCGCCTCCAGCCATGGCTTCGGAGCAGCGCCTCGGCGGCGCGGAGCGAGTAACGCAGCGGGCCCGCCTTCACGTAGGAGTCCACGTACTGGGTCGATGGCCCGTTGGGGACGGGACCGTTGTCGGTGATGCCGTAACCGTCGAGAAGAGCGGACTCGAGCTGGCGTTCGTCGATGAGTCGCTGCATCGCCTGGCGAATATATAGCTGGCGGTAGAGCGGACCTTGAGTGGGATTGTGGAAGTTCATCGGGATGATGTTCATGGACCACAGGTACCACGGGACCACGTCGAACCCTTCGCCTTCGAGGAGGCTGCGCTGGCCGAGGTCCCCGATAGGTATGTAACCGTAGGTCAAGGACCCCGAACGTAGGGCGTTGTACTCGGCGGAGTCCGATGTGAAAGGAACCTCGATGAACTTCGAGAGCTCGGGCTCGTGGCCGAAATAGGTCTTATTCGGAACGAAGACTGCGTAGCCATCGGGGCTGAAGCTGGATAGTCTCCAGGGGCCGTCGACGACTTTCCAGAGTGGATTCGTTGCGTAGGTCCGGAGGTCGGTCGACTGAGCGTTCAGGAACTTGTAGACGGCATGGGCCCCCGAGGCGGTGTAGTCGAAGTTCCCGACGGGTCCCGAGGCGCTCGTCTTGTCCCAGGCCTGTTGGGGGATCGGCACGATCTGGCTGAGCTCGTTCAAGGTGAACCAGGTGGGATTGACGCTTGCGGTCAGATGGAGCACGACCGTCGTAGTCGAGGTGGTGGTGACCGAGGCGACGTCGTCGGGAAAGTAGCCCGGGGCGTACTCTCCCCAATCCTGCTTGTTGGCCCGCAAGAGGTTGATCCAGAACGTAACGTCCCTCGCCGTCACCGCGTGTCCGTCGGACCACCGTACATGCTTGAGCCGGATGGTGACCACACGGTCGGCGCCGGTGTAGATTGGCGGGTACGCCAAAGAAAGCGTGTCGTTCAGCTCGACGTCGCTCCCCCGGCCGAAGAAGTAGAGCGGGCGCCACATGAGGTTTTGGAACTCGTTGATGTTGGTCGTGTCGAAGTACTGGAGTGCGTCGAGGGGAAAGATGTAGTTCGGAGGCGAGCCGGGTGACTCGGCGAAGGTGGCCGTGCCTCCGTGCCTGGTTGCGGTCGTGACCGCACTAGGCGGTGCTGGGGTCGAGCCGCAAGCGCCGAGGATCCCGGAGAGAGCAGATAGTGAGAGGATGGTAGCAATGCGGCGGTGTCTCATGCTGCTCCAATCTGAGGGACGGATGCTGCGCCTTTTCGTCGGAGAGGCCAGGTGATCGGCGGTCTCTCGGTCCTCCCCCGACGGTCTGCCAGACCCAGCCTGCCTACGTCGAGGCGGTTTAGTCCTGCTGTTCCTATCAGAGATGTAGATGCTCGTCAAGGGAGGCCGGCACCCGTGAGGCACGCGTTCATCTTCTCGTAACACGCAACAGCAGAGGCCCCTCGCGAGGGACGGGCTCTCGGAGCGGCAGACGCTAGACGGGCGATCGAGTGGTGAGTATGCTGGGACTGAACCTATTGAGCGCTCTAGGGTGGGTCATGCAGCCAGGTGGAGATGGTCGCCGGGAACGGATCACCGTTGGACCCGACGTCGAGAGGGAGCGGCCGGTCGCAGAGCTACGCATCGGTCCGCGCCTAAGGCGCGCTCGGCTCGCCGGGGGGCTCACGCTCGCTGAGGTCGCTGGAGCGACAGGGCTGACGAAGGGTTTCATCAGCCAGCTGGAGCGGGACATGACTTCGGCGTCGGTCGCCTCGCTCGTCAAGGTGTGCGAGGTGCTGCGCATCAGTGTGGGGGCTTTGTTCGAGCCGCCTTCGGCATCACTGACGCGTGCGGACGAGGCGCCGAGGATCAACTTCGGCGGGGTGGGTCTGGTGGAGGCTCTCCTCACTCCGCGGGGGACCAGCGACCTGCAAGTGATACGGTCGGTGATCGAGCCGGGGGGGGGAAGTGGGGAGGAACCCTATGGTCTCGACGCGAAGGCCGAGGTGGCGTACGTCCTCGAAGGAGCTCTGGTCGTCGCGCTGGAGGGCGAAGAGTTCCGGCTCGGCGCCGGAGATGCGCTGACCTTCTCCGCGCGGGTGCCGCACGCGTGGCACAATCCGTCGGCCGACGAGCGCGCGGTCACCCTTTGGGTGCTCGCCCCGAGCCCATGGTGAGCCCGCTGCAGGAGGGAGGATGCCGGCGCTCCGAGGGTGACGCGGTCGTGCTCGAGTTGAGCGGGCTCGAGACCGTGGTCCGGCTTCGTACGGGTACCGTGCGGGCTGTCGATGGCGTGAGCCTCACGGTACGGAGGGGTGAGACGGTTGGCCTTGTAGGGGAGTCGGGCAGTGGGAAGACGATGACCGGTATGTCGGTCGTGCAGCTTCTGCCGCCCGGCGGCGAGATCGTCGGCGGTGAGGTGAACTTCCTGGGTCGTGACCTGCGCTGCGCGTCCCGAGCCGAGCTGCGTCGCATCCGAGGAAGCGAGATCGGTGTGATCTTCCAGGATCCGATGACGTCGCTCGATCCGACGATGCCGATCGGTCGGCAGGTGGGGGAGGTGTGGCGGCTCCATCGCGGAGGCTCCCGGACGGAGGCTCTCGCCCGTGCCGAGGAGGTCCTCGGTCGCGTGGGCCTGCCGAACCCGAGCCAACGCCTCGGGACGTTTCCGCACCAGTTGTCAGGGGGGCTCCGCCAGCGGGTGATGATCGCAATGGCGCTGGTGTGTGAACCAAAGCTCATCATCGCTGATGAGCCGACGACTGCCTTGGACGTCACGATCCAGGCCCAGATCCTCGACCTCTTACAGCAGCTGAAGGTGGAGCTCGATGTCGCTGTTTTGTTGATCACCCATGACATGGGCGTGGTGGCCAACCATACCGACAGGGTGGCGGTCATGTACGCCGGGAGGGTGGTCGAGGAAGCTGGGACCGCCGAGCTGTTCCGCCATCCACGACACCGCTACAGCCAAGCGTTGCTTGGGTCGATCCCGAAGTTGAGCCAGGACAGAAGTCGGCGGCTCTACGCGATCGGTGGCCTCCCGCCCGACCTGTCTGTTCCGATCGAGGGCTGCCGCTTCGTGCCCCGCTGCCAGTTCGCGGGAAGCGACTGTGTCGCAGGGGAGCCCCCGTTCACGGGCATGTCGACCCACCGCTTCGCCTGCTGGCATCCGGCTCCGGATGACGGTGCTCCAGGCGAGGTCGGAAGACTGGCCATCGTCGAGGAGTCGGGCGAAGCGCCCGCGCTCGTGGTCTGCGAGGGGCTCACCAAGGAGTTCCCGTTGGGTCGCGGTCTCGTTCCCGGGCGCAGGGGCAGGGTAGTCAAGGCGGTGTCGAACGTGACGATGTCGATCCGGGCTGGGGAGACCTTCGGGCTCGTTGGCGAGTCGGGTTGCGGCAAGACGACGCTCGCACACATGATCGTCGGTTTGGAGGCTGCCACGGCGGGCCGTATCGCCTACGACGGCGTCGAGGTCGGCACAGCCGGTCACCGTGACCGAGCCCGCCTGCGGCGCGAGCTGCAACTGATGTTCCAGGACCCGTACTCGTCGCTCGACCCCCGGATGAAGGTCGGCTCGATAATAGCCGAGCCGCTTCGAGCCCAGCACAGTGGGGGGCTGACCTCGCGGCGTGCCAGAGTGCTGGAGGTGCTCGACCAAGTGGGCCTGCCCTCGTCGGCGGTGGACCGCTACCCCCACGAGTTCTCTGGCGGGCAACGCCAACGGATCGGGCTTGCTCGTTCCCTTGCGCTGCGGCCGAAGCTGATAGTAGCCGACGAGCCGGTCTCGGCCCTCGACGTGTCGATCCGCTCACAGATCCTCAACTTGATGCGCGAGCTGCAGGTTGACCACGGGCTCACCTACCTCGTGATCTCGCACGACCTCTCGGTGGTGCGCTACCTCGCAGACCGGATCGGGGTCATGTACCTCGGACGGCTGGTGGAGGTCGGCCAGGGAGATGACATCTACGAACGACCTGCTCATCCCTACACGTCGGCGCTGCTCGCAAGCCTGCCGAGCGCTGATCTGGCGGGCGGGGGCGAGCTGGGAGCGACCGCGGCTAAGATCGGCGGCGAGCTGCCTTCGGCCATCGACCCACCGTCGGGCTGCCATTTTCGAACCCGCTGCCCCCGGGCAGAGGGGATCTGCGCACGAGTCGAGCCGCCCTACACGCCGCTCGGAGGCGAGCATCAGGTGGCGTGCCACTTTCCCCTACAGGTTCCAGTATCCGTGAGCGTGCCCACCGAAGAAGGGAATTGATGATGGGAGTAGAGCAGATCCGTCCGATCCGCATGGGCGAGGGCCAGGTGGTCGAGCCGAAATGGCCGGAGGGCGATGCGAGCGAAGGCTGGGCCGAGAAGGAGTACCGTAGCTTCGCCGATGAGACGGGAAGGCTGTTCGGCGGCACCTGGCAAGGGAGCCCGGGGAGCTTGAGAATGGATCCTTACCCCTACGACGAGGTCTGCGTGATGCTCTCTGGCCGGGTCGCGCTCGTGGACGTCGACGGCGGGCGCCGGGAGTTCGGCGAAGGTGAGGCGTTCTTCGTCCCCAGAGGCTTTCGGGGGGTATGGGAGACGCTCGTGCCGTCGCAGAAGATCTTCATCGGCATGAGCGTGACCGACCCTTCGATATGACCTCGGCCCCCTTTGCCTGGTCGCCGCGGGGCTGGCCGTCGGAGCGTGCCTTCGCCACGGGCGGTCCCGAGGTCTGGTGCTACGCAGACCGCTTCTCCTACCTACCCGGAGAGTCGGTCGGGCTCCACCTGGCCTCGACGGCGCGAGAGTTCGAGGTGGAGATCACACGCGACGGTGCTCGGCCGGAGCGGGTCTGGTTCAAGAGATCGGTAACGGCTGAGGCCTTCGCGACCCCTGACGACGCCTACGCGGTCGGGTGTGGTTGGCCCGTCGGCCTGACCGTCGACATACCCGAGAGCTGGCCGTCGGGGTTCTACGTCGTCACCGTCCGGGCCGAGGGCACCGAACCGTGGGAGCGCGAGCACTTCTTCGTAGTCAGGGCACCCGTCGAACGTCGCGCAGAGATGGCACTGGTGCTCACGACCAGCACGATGCTCGCCTACAACGACTGGGGTGGGGCGAACCACTACCGGGGCCTCGGAGACGACCCACGGGTCGAGGGCGCCTCTCCGCGAGTGTCGCTCATGCGTCCAGTGGCCAGGGGAATGATCCGCAAGCCTCCTGGGGCGCCGAGGGAGGCCAACCCACTGTCCCTTCCGATGCACGCTCCTCCCCGCTATCCGGCGTACGAGTGGGCACGACTGTTCGGCTACAGCCGGCATCACGCTGATGCGTTCTGGGCCACCTACGAGCGTCCGTTCGCCATCTGGGCGGAAGGGGAACGATACCGCTTCGACATGCTCACCCAGCAGGACCTGCATGACGATCCGCACGCGCTCGACGGATACAGCTGTGCGGTCGTCGTGGGTCATGACGAGTATTGGTCCTGGGAGATGCGCGATGTGGTGGACGCCTTCGTGGACGGCGGGGGGAACCTTTGCCGCCTCGGCGGTAACTTCTACTGGCAAGTCCGCTTCGAAGAGGGCGGGACCGTACAGTGTTGCTACCGCGCCCCGGCGCTGGATCCGCTGGCGGTCACTCAGCCGCGGCGTGCGACCACGGCGTGGGAGGCATTGTCGCTCGGGCGCCCCGGAGCGTCCACCATGGGACTGAACGGCATGGGGGGCACGTATGCTCGTTACGGCTGCGCCGCGCCTCGAGCCTCAGGCGGCTTCACCGTCTACCGGGAACGGCACTGGGCGTTCGAGGGCACCGACCTTTATTACGGGGACGTCCTCGGTGGCCTGCCGACGCTCTTGGCCGGCTTCGAGATGGACGGAGTGGACTATACCTTCAGGAGAGGCTTACCGCTTCCCACCTTCGAAGACGGGGCGCCCGAGAGCCTGGAGATCCTTGCGATGACACCGGCTGTGCGGGGCGAGGAGGACCGCTTCGGTGGTAGCGTCCCTCTAGGCGGACCACTGGACGAAGGCGAGGAATATCAACAGGCAATGGCAGCGGATATCCCCACCTGGGCCTCAGCGATGGCCTATCGTGGAGCAGGTATGATCGGGGTGTTCGAGCGAGGCGCAGGCACGGTCTTCAACGGAGGGTCGACCGAGTGGCCCCACGCTCTCGAAGTCGGGGACCCGTTCTGTACAGGAGTGGTTCGAAACGTGCTCGACCGATTCGGTGCGGAGAGAGCATGACGATGCGAGGCGTGATGCCCCGGCCCATGGCGGTGGAACCTCTTCAGTGCCTACCAGCTTATCGCCAGCGTTCTGTGGGTGGGCTCTCGTGACGAACGATGATGGGCCCGTGGCGGCGAGACAGCCGGTTGGACCGCCGGACGGTCGGTCGATACCTCGGTATGCGGGGCCAGATACGTTTGCGCGGCTCCCGACCCTCGAGTCCGTTGGCAGCGCGGTGGTTGCAATTGTTGGCGTTCCGTTCGATGGGGGCGTGTCGTATCGTCCTGGTGCCCGGTTCGGTCCGCAAGCAGTTCGCGCTGGGTCGAAGTTGCTTCGCCCGTATCATCCGGCCCTGCAGGTCCAGCCGTGGCTGACGCTCCAGGTGGCGGATGCCGGGGACCTCGCAGTGAACCCCTTCTCGATAGACGACGCGATTGCCGCCATCGAAGCCGGTGCTGACGAGGTGCTCGCCCGAGCCGACCACATGATCGCGGTCGGAGGGGACCACACCATCGCACTACCGCTGCTCCGGGCGACCGCACGTCGACATGGCCCGCTTGCGCTGGTACATTTCGACGCCCATCTGGACACATGGGACACGTATTTCGATGCTCCTTACACCCATGGGACGCCGTTCCGGCGAGCAGTGGAGGAGGGAGTGCTCGATCTCGACTGCTCAGCGCATGTGGGGATCCGAGGTCCGCTGTACGCGCCTGATGATCTTCTGGAGGATCATGGGCTCGGCTTCGCGACGATCACGACGGGGGACGTCGCCGAGCTCGGTGTCGCAGTCGCCGTTGGTCGGATAAAGGCCCGTGTCGGCGACCGGCCCGTCTACGTCAGTATCGACATCGACGTGCTGGACCCAGCACACGCGCCTGGAACTGGTACGCCCGAGCCGGGTGGGCTTACCAGCCGCGAGCTGATGGCGATCATCCGGGGACTCGAGGGGTTGAGGCTCGTCGGGGCGGACGTCGTCGAGGTCGCACCCTCTTACGATCACGCCGAGCTGACTTCCTTGGCAGCTGCGAACCTGGTGTACGACCTGCTTGGCCTGTTCACGCTGGGTAGCGGTCGTGAGGCAGGGTCGGTGACGGCGGCTCGCCCGGACGGAGCTGACGACGGCGTCGCGGTGCGGGGTGCGGGAGGGGGTCACGCGTCGCCGGAGTGATGGACGAAGGGGTTGCGGGGAGCCGTTGGCCGATCCAACCCGGGCCCGGCGCTGCTGGCCGGGACGGGGGAGCACGGCTTCGAGTCGATGTGGTTGAGCTGAGCCGGGCGGTCGGATCTCGCTAGGCGCCCCGGGGGCTCGATGTCGGCCGAGGCGGGTCGCTCCTGCGGCGCCGCCCGGGACGCGAGAATGCCGGGGTGCAGCGGGTTGCGGTGGTCGGCTCCGGCGGCGCCGGGAAGTCGACCTTCTCCGAGGCACTGGGGAGGCTGACCGGTCTTCCGGTGGTCCACCTGGACCGTCACTACTGGCAGCCGGGATGGGCCGCTCTGCCCCGGGAGGAATGGAGGGACGAGCAAGCGAGGCTGCTCGCCGGTGGGCGTTGGATCGCGGACGGCAACTACTCGAGCACGCTCGATCTACGCCTGGAGCGGGCCGACACCGTGATCGTGCTGGCCCTGCCCCGATGGCTCTGTATGGTCCGGGTCCTCGGCCGGTGGTGGCACAACGGTGGGCGGGCGGTGCAGGCCGAGGGTTGCCCCGAGCGGCTCGACCCTGCGTTCCTGCGCTGGGTGTGGAGCTACCCGGTCGAGGGTCGGGCACGCCTCGACGCCGAGCTGGGCCGCCACGCCGGGAGGCTCCGGGTGGTGGAGCTCGCCACGCCGAAGGAGGTACGGCTGTTCCTGGCAGCGGTCGATCCGAAGGCTGCAGCCGGGCCCCCGCCCGCGGATATCCCCTGAGCCGCGGTAGGCGTCGTGCCGGCGGCGCTCATCTCGGTCTGTTCCGGAGCGCTCCGGCGTGCTGGTCCAGGGAGCTGAGCCGTGGGTGGGCCGCACGCTCGATGCTGGCGGCGGCGAGGGCAACTACCAGGGCGGCGAGCAGTGCGGCGCTGACCACCTCGGTGCTCTGCCGAGGCGCATGCGCTATGGACACGATGAGCCAGGGGACGCTCCAGACGACGAGGGTGGCGGCGAGCCGGTGGGGGTGGAGGGTCGCGCAGGCCGCAGCGACCGTCACTGCGGCAACGCCGGCGGCTGGTGCCCAGGCGGCGAGGACGGCGGTCGATCCCTGGTAGAACGCCGCCCGGGTCAGCTCCCAGCTCGGGGAGGGGCCGGAGGCGGAGGCGGCCGCAGTGGCGACGAGCAGGACGACGGTCGCCAGGTAGGCAAACGGTCCGATGGTGAGGAAGGGGCCGAAGTGGGCGCCGACGACCCCGGCGCCGGGAGGGACGGGCCCGAGCTTGCCGAGGCCGAGCTCCCCGAGGCAGAGCACCACGAGGGAGGCGACCGCGGCAGAGGCGAGCGCAGGGGACGCCGCTGCCGCCAGGAGACCCCCGAGCAGTCCGTCGGCGTCGAGGCCGACCCGGAGCGCCAGGCCGTGGGCGACCAGGCTGGCGGCCTCGCCACGATCGGGACGGCGCTGGCCAGGGCGGGCGGCCTCGAGCAGGGTGGCGAGCATCTCCTCCCGCGGGCCTGGCGGTACGAGCGGGGGTAGGTGAGCAGGAGGCGCCGGTAGGCGCTGGCCAGGTCGCTCACTGCGGAGCTCCTGCCAGCCCGAGGCGCCCGAGGGCCACTGCGGAGATCCGGGCTCTCGCCCGCGCCTCGGCTTCGAGCGCCCGGCGTCCCTCGGTGGTGAGGGCGTAGTAGCGGCGCAGCCGCCCATCGACCACCTCCTCGCCCGCGGTGGCTACCAGGCCTTCGCCCGCCAGGCGGTCCAGCGCGGCGTAGAGGGTCCCGGCCCGCAGCCGTAGCCGGCCCTCCGAGAGCCGCTCCACCTCCCCGGTGATCCCGTAGCCGTGCAGGCGACCGGCCCCCGCCAGAGCGGTCAGGACCAGCCACGTCGGCTCGCGCATCTCCTTCACATTCCGCATCTCCTCACGCCTCCCGGCTTCCTCGCGGCCCGGACCTGCTCCAGTTCCTCGACTGCATCCACGTCGTCGACTGCATTCGCGTCGTCGACTGCCTCACGGCTATCAGCATATACCGGATATCAGACTATTGGGACGGCGACGGTCCGCTCGGCGCCGTGATCGGGAGTCGCTGGCTGCGCTCTTCGGCGCCCCTGGTTCGTGCGGTCGACAGCTAGCGGCTCGGTCCGAGGGGAGCCGACCGATCGCCGGGAAACCTGCTTGCCAGACCGATGTACACCGGGATAGCATGAGCACACCTGGCTTGGCGACTCGACGAGGGCCGGCGAGAGCCGGGTGGTATGCGACGCGAGGAGCGCAGCCATGAGCGATGTCGAGCAGGTCGAGCGGTTGATCGAGGTGCTCCGGACCGACGACGCCCTTCGAGCCCGGGTGGAGCGCGCCCTGCTCTCCGAGCGGCTCCTGGCGCTGCCGGCGCAGGTCGCCGAGCTCGCCACCACGGTTGCCGGCCTGGTCGAGATCACGACCCGCCAGGGGGAGCGCCTCGACCGCATCGAGGAACGTCTGGCCATCCTGGCCGATCGCCTGGACCAGCTCACCGAGCGCGTGGACCAGCTCACCGAGCGCGTAGACCAGCTGACCCAGCGGGTGGACCGGCTGACCGAGCGCGTGGACGCGCTCGTCGAGGTCACAGCGCGCCAAGGCGAGCGGATGTCGCGGATGGACCTCGACCTCGGCCGGCTGAAGGGCTTCCACCTGGAGCACAAGTTCGCCCACAACCCCGGAGCGTGGGTGCACCAGCTGGCCCGCCGGGCACGCATCGTGACCCTCGACGAGCTGCTCGACGACGCCGGCGTCGCCGACGTGCTCTCCGACGAGGACTACGCCCTGCTCGTGCGGGCCGACTCCTACGTGCGGGGACGCGCTCCGGGGACCGGGGAGCAGGTGACCCTCGTGGTCGAGGTGACCTGGAAGCCCCACAGCGGAGACGTCGAGCGCCAGGCTGCCCGCCTCGGGGTGCTCTCCCGGCACGTCGGCCCGGTTGCAGCCGTGGTGGTCGCAGTGGAGCCACCGATCGAATCGGTGCGGGGCGCGTTCGAGGACGCCGGGATCGTGCTCGTGGTCGACGAGGCAGAGCGTTGGGCGGCCTGAGGCTCGGCCAGAGGTAGAGGTTCGCCACGGGCCCGGCTGGAGCGGGAAGGTGGTTGGGTCCGAGCCAGGAGAGGTCGGCGAGTGGTGCTGGCCTCCGGGCAGGCCGCCGGCGCTGCCCCTATGGCGCCGGGCCTGTGGTCACGGAGGGCTCGAGCCTCCTCGGGGGGAACCTTTCCCCCTATTCCTCGATGCCCACCGCGGGCCCTGGTGGCGCACCGAGCTCGAGGCGGGTCCCGACGGAGTTGGGGACGAAGGCCTCGCCGAAGCGGGCACCGATAGCGTGTTGGGCTCGCCACCCGGTGCAGTGCGCCGGCACGACGACCTCGGGCTCCAGGGCGGCGAGGTCGTCGAGGACCCGGGGGATGAGCGGCTCGAAGATCGGACCGTTCAGGTGGAACCCTCCGAGCAGCGCGTGCAGCGGCCGGTCCCCGGTCAATCGGGTGGCGTAGCGGCAGATGTTGACCACGCCGGCATGGCCGCAGCCGGTGATCACGAGCAGCCCCTTACCGGCGACGTCGACCACCAGGGCTTGGTCGTCGCGCACCAGGGGGTCGGACTGCCAGCGACCGTCGAGCCACGCCTGCTGGGTGGGGAAGCCGGGCTCGTAGCCACTCGTGCGGGGCACCTCGCCGGTGACGAGCAGGGAGCGCTCGAACAGATAGCTCGGCTCGGGCTCCTCGACCACCTCGAAGCCGGCGTCGGTGAGGGCCCGTTTGCTCGGGGTGGGCAGCTCCAACAGGTCCCTGCCGGGTATCGGGACCCGCCGCCGGCGCCAGGCGTCGGGATGTAGCAGCACGGGGAGGTTGGTCCGCCCGAGCCGGCGGGCCAGGCCGTCGAGGCCGGTGGTGTGGTCGAAGTGACCGTGGCTGCAGACGATCGCCTCGAGCTCGGCCGGGTCGATCTCCAAGCGGTCCATGTTGGCGACCACGCCGTCGGGGCTCACCCCGGTGTCGAACAGGACGTGATGTCGCGCGCCGCCCTTGGCGAGGGTGACGAGCACCGAGAAGCCGTGCTCGGCGACGAGGGTGTCCAGGCCCTCGCCCGATCCCATGGTGGCGCAGCGCCGTGGCCGCCCGAGCGGCGGGGTGCGCCGGGCGGGACCACGATCGGGCATGAACACGTCGGTGAGGTTGTCCATCAGGCAGGTCACCGTGACCGAGTCGACCGGCTCGAGCTCGAAGCGGACCGGGGGGTCGAGGTCCTCGATCAGCTTCGGGTCGAGGGGCGGGGGCCCGGGGACGTGGCCCGAGCAGTGGCCGGCGTCGTCGCACATGCCCACCTCTGTTAGCAGATCCAGGGCTCCTCGCTCGGACCGGGCTCCGGCTGGCCCGCCCACGGCCTCGGGGCAGGCTCGGGGCGGCCTCGGGGAGGGGAGCCATCCAGCCATCGGAGCGGGCTCGGGTAGGGCTGCGCTCTCGACATCGCGGATATGTTCCGTGAGTGGCCCAAGTGGTCGTCGCCACGGCGGACGGGGTGGTGAGCGTCGAGGCGACGGGCGGGGTGGCGGCCGGCCTGGCTGGGCGCCGGGTGCGGGCGCTCGCTCCGGCGTCGTGGCGCACTCTCTGGGCCGCCCTCGACGGCGGGGAGATCTGGAGGTGCCGGGACGGGACCTGGGAGCGAGTGGTTGCGCTCGCCTCGGATGGCGGCGCCGAGGCCCTCGAAGTCCGCTGCCTCGCCGGCACCCGGGCCAACGACGAGGGCGGGATCCTCGCCGGCACCACGGCGGTGGGATCCTGCGCTCGGCCGATGAGGGACGGAGGTTCGTGGCCAGGATCGACATCGACGCAGGCGTGCACCGGGTGGTGACCGCCAAGGCCGGCAGGGTGCTTGCCGCCGCCGCCGGCGGGCTGTGGTCGAGCGACGACCAGGACGAGACCTGGCGGCTCGCCACGGCGGGCCTCGAGGAGACCTACTGCCGCTCGGTCGCGGTCTGCGGGTCGACGATCCCGCTCTCCGCGTCGGCCGGCCCCCGGGGCGAGCGCGCCGGGCTCTATCGCTCCGGGGACGGAGGTGGCTCCTTCGAACGCTGCCGCAGTGGGCTCCCCGATCACCTCCCGGGCAACATCGACAGCCTGTGCCTCGACGCGCTCCCAGACGGGAGCCTGGCCGCCTTCGCCACCTCCTCGGGTGAGCTCTACGTCTCCGCCGACGAGGGCGGGACCTGGGAGCGGGCGGCCACCGGGCTGGCGGACCCGCGCGGGGTGCTCGTCTGGCCCCGGGCTCCGGCTGGCCCCGGGGTCCGGCTGGCCATGTGCTCCGGCCCGGCTCCGGCCCGGCCGGCGCTCCAGTCAGCCGGTCCGGTCCGGTTGGCTAACCCGCCGTCGGCGAGGGCAGCGGGGTGTGGTCGCGGCCGGCGGGAGAGGAGGTCGGCCGACCGAGGAGGAAGCCCTGCCCGAGCGGAACGCCGAGCTCCAGCAGGCTCTCGTGCTCGGCCCGGGTCTCGATCCCCTCGGCGACCAGGTTGCACCCGGTCCGCTCGGCCACGTCGACCAAGGCTCTGACGAGAGCCTGGCGGGCCGGGTCACCAGGCAGCCCGCGCACCCATCCGGCGTCGAGCTTGCCGATCTCGGGTCCGTGCTCTTCGAGCAGGTGCAGGGTGTCGTAGGCGGGCACGATCCCCGACAGCGCGAGGGTGGTCCCGACCGGGAGGGTGCCGACCAGCTCGACCAGCTCCTCCTCGGAGGCGATCCTGCGGTGGTCGAGCTCGAGGACGACCGGCCGAGAGGCCCCGCTGAGGGCGTGGGAGAGGGCCAAGCCGGCTCTGAGCAGCCCGGGTGACACGTTGATCGAGATCCAGGAGCTCCCGGGGAGCGAGGCTGCGGCTGCCACCCCGGCCCGGGCGAGCAGCAGCTCGAGCTCGATCCCGGCCCCGACCGAGGCGGCCTGGGCCAAGCGGTCGGCGGGGCCGATGCCGTCGTCGAAGCGGGTCAGGACCTCGTAGCCGACCACGGCTCCGCTCCGTAGGTCGACGACCGGTTGGAACACGGTGCGAAAGCCGCTCTGCCTCGATCTGCCGGGACGGTCGGGATCCGGGTCGCGGACCGAAGTGGCGGCCGCAGGAGCCGCGGGGGCGGCCCCGAAGAGCCCCGGCGCCGGGCTCCCCCCGAAGTGCAGCACCGAGGCCCAGTCGACCGCCGGAGGGCTCGCGATCACCGACGCAGCCGTCGTCGGCCCTGCCAGCGGCGCCTGCGCCGGGCGGTAGAGCCAGGAGCGGAGGTGCGCCCAGAGGTCCCGCACCGTGTTCCCGAGGCCGATGAAGGCGACCAGGGCGTAGGCGAGGAGCACCGTGTTGAGCCCGGCGTAGACGCCGTTGACCACCCGGTCGCCCACCACGTCGCGCCACAGCGTGAAGCCGGCGAGGCCGAGGATGAGCCAGGGCATGACGACGAACACGAGGCTCGGGACGGTGCGGTCCCGCACCTTCGGGGTGCGCCCGAAGACGCTCTTGTCACCGGTGAGCCACTGCACCACGGAGTCGAAGACACCGGCCAGGTTGATCGGCAGCAGGATCAGGTTGAAGCCGTAGATCCGCGCGACGTCGGTCCATTTGTACCCGCAGCTGCGCAGGTCGCTCGCCATCGCGGCGAAATAGGGAAGAGCGATGAGGCCGAGCAACGGGGTGACGAGCTCGTTGCGGAACGGATAGCCGAGGAGCAGCACGAGCGACAGCGACGCCCAGGTGATCGATGCCAGGTAGTTGGTCCGCAGCAGCGTCTCGCTCACCGGGACGCTCAGGCCGAGCTTCTTGCGCTCCTTGCGGTAGCGGCGCAGCTTGCCGAGGATCAGGAGGCCCCCGTTGGCCCAGCGGCGCCGCTGGATGCAGAGCGCGCCGAAGTCCGGCGGGGTGGCCGAGTACGCCAGGCGCTCGGGGAAGTTGACCAGCTTCCAGCCGTGGCGGGCGAGGTCGAGGGTGGACTCGGTGTCCTCGATCACCGTCCGGTCCTGGATGTAGCGGCGGATCTCCCAGTTGCCCTCGTAGTGGGACTCGCAGATCTCGTCGAGGGCGCGCTTGCGCAGCACTGCGTTGGCTCCCACCCAGAAGGTGGCGTCGTAGTGGCAGAGCCCCTGGTGCTGTTGGTACTGGAGGTCGGTGGTCGCGCCGGCGAGTCGCTCGATCCTCGTCTCGGCACCGGGGTAGGAGCTGTAGGGGGTCTGGGCCACGGCAGCCCGGGAGTGCTCGGACTGCTCCAGGAGGTGCACCATCCTCAGGCAGTACTCCGGCATGAGGATGCTGTCGGCGTCGAGGGTGGCCACGAAGTCGGGGTCGGGCACCACCAAGTCGGCGGTGCCGCTCGTGGTCGGCACGAGCACCCTGCCCTGGAGGGTCTCCAGGTCCTGGTAGGCCCCGCCCATGAGGCCGATGTAGCTGTTCAGGTTCATCGCCTTGTTGGCGTCGTGGCTCGAAGAGGCGTAGCGCTTGCGCTCGAAGCTCGACAGCTCCGCCCGGAAGGTCCACACCAGGCGGCGGTGGAGCTGGCGCAGGCGCTCGGGGCCGAGGATCGCGCCGTCTTCGGCGGCTGCACGCAGGGCGGTGGCGGTGAGCGTGAAGTCCGCAGCGAGGCCACCGAGCACCTCGTTCACGAAGAATCGGTCTGCGTGGTCGAGGATCTCCTCGGCGGCGGACTGCTCCTCCAGCCACTGGACGGCCCACTCGTAGTCGGTGGCGAGGCCGAGCAGGTCCTCTCGGTGGCGCTCCTCCTGCCTCGGGCGCCCCTCGAAGGCATCGAGAGCGGCAGCGAAGCGACCGGCGGGCTCCGCCAGGAGCTCTTGGACCTGGCCGGGCAGCGCCCTGGCGGCGGCGAGCGCTGCCTGGTCGGCCTCGGCCAGCGGGTCGGGCGGGTCGTCGATCAGTAGCACGATGCGCAGGTGCGGGTACTCCTGGAGCGCTGCGGAGAGCAGCGTCGTGCGGATCACCCGCCGATCCTCCTTGTAGGAGGGCACGAGCACGGTGAGGGTCGGGTCGGTGTGGGAGAAGAACTCGTCGAGCGCTGCCCGAGGAACCCGTCGGTGGCTCTTGGTCCGGTAGAGGTAACCCAACCTGCAGGCGAGGTAGGCCAGCGCGGAGAGGGTGAGGAACGTCACCACGAGCAGGTAGACGGCGGCTTCGACCTCGGAGCGGGTGCTCGTGCCCCCAGGAGCGTCGAGCTCGCCGACCAGCCAGGAGACGAAGTAGGCGCACCAGGCTCCGACGGTGACCACGATGGCGAGGCGGCCGACGGCTATCCGACCCTCGGTGACGGTGGTCGCAGCGATCGGCCCGCTTCGCCGGTCGGCGCCGAGCTGGCGTCTCCTCGCGGGCTCGGTCGTCTCGGTCGAACTGGGTCGGGGCGGGATGGGAGTGCTCCTAGGCCGGGACGGCACCGGGTCGGCCGCCGCCAGTGGTTGTATCGGATGCCTGCACCCTGAGCCGACCGCGCTCGGTGCGACGCAGAAATCGCGGAAGAAGCTGCACTCCTGCCGGTCGGCCCGCTGCCCCCACTTACCCTCGTGGCGTGAGCAGATCCCCCGACCTGGTCCCTTCCGTCGCGCCCGCTGCCGGGGATCTCCGGTTGTCCCGTAGCCGGCTCGGCGCCGTGGTGCTCGTTGCCCTGGCGCTCGTCGGTGCGTCGGTGTGGACGGTGCGCAGCGCCGTGGGCCCCAAGCCACCCGAGCCGGCCGTCACCTGGTACGCCCCCTACGTCGACGCCACGCTGACGCCGACTTACCAGTTCCAGCTCCCCGCCGACGATCCGGCTCGCCAGATAGTGCTCGGCTTCGTCGTCGCCTCGCGCTCCGAGGGGTGCGTCCCCTCCTGGGGCGACTACTACAGCCTCGGGCAGGCGGCGAGCGCGCTCGCCCTCGACGCCCGGGTGGCCCAGGTGCGCGAGGACGGGGGAACGCCGATCGTCTCCTTCGGCGGCCAGGCCAACACCGGCCTCGCCGACGCCTGCACCGACCAGGCGGCCCTGCGAGCTGCCTACAGCCAGGTGATCAGCCGCTACGACCTGTCGGTCGTGAACTTCGACGTGGAAGGGGCTGCCCTCGCCGATGCGGCCGGCAACCTGCGCCGGGCCCGGGCGCTCGCCTCACTGCAGGCTGCGGCCCGGGCAGATCACCGGAGCCTCGCCGTCTGGCTGACCGTCCCGGTTGCCCGGAGCGGCCTGACGCCTGCGGTGGCCGGCCTGGTGCGGACCACACTTCGGGCCGGGGTCGAGCTCGCCGGGGTCGACGTCATGGCCATGGACTTCGGACCGCCGGTAGCCGACATGGAGACGGCGGTGCAGCAGGCGCTCGGGGCCAGCGCCGGCCAGCTCGGCGCGATCTACCGCCAGGTCGGCATCCGCCTCGACTCGACCGAGGTGTGGGCGCATCTCGGGGTGACGGTGATGATCGGCCAGAACAACAGCGCGGGGGAGACCTTCACCACCCTCGACGCGCACCGCCTGGTGAGCTTCGCCACCGAGGTCCACCTGGCGCGGGTGTCGGCCTGGTCGATCAACCGCGACCGTCAGTGCGGCGGCGAGTTCCCCGTGCTCGCCGTCGAGTCCAACACCTGCAGCGGAGTTGCCCAGTCGACCCTCGAGTTCAGCCACATCTTCTCCGCGCTGCGGGGCAGCGCGCTCCGCACCAGCGGCCGCACCCCTGCGCCCTACGTGCCGAGCACCACCGACAACCCGGCCACGAGCCCGTTCCCGATCTGGAACCCCACGGCGGCCTACGTGAGCGGCTACAAGGTCGTCCGGGAGGGCTATGTGTACCAGGCCAAGTGGTACAACCAGGGCTCGGACCCCGCGGCCGCGCAGGCCGAGGACCCCTCGCAGTCGCCCTGGGAGCTGATCGGACCCGTCCTGCCCGGCGAGCACGCCCCGAAGCTGCCCACCCTGGCAGCCGGGACCTACCCGGCTTGGTCCCCGGTGGTGGCCTACCAGGCCGGTGCGGAGGTGCTGCGAGACGGCCTCCCCTACGTGGCCAAGTGGTACTCGAAGGGCGACGATCCGCTCGCCGCGGCCGACGGCTCTGCCTCCTCGCCGTGGTCTCCGGCCTACACCCTTCCCGGGGAGCCGGCACCCGGCTGAGCCGGCGGGCAGCCGGCCGAGCCGAGCCCAGCTAGCCCGGCCCAGGTCGGCCGAGGTGAGATCACTGGATCAGCTCACCTTGGCGGTCACCACGTCGGAGCGCACGCCGCCGGCGACCACGTAGAAGCGGTTGGTCCGTAACAGCTCGACGCGGATCAGGGCAGTGCCGTTGCCGGCGGGCGTGGCAGCGGTCGTGGCCGCAGCCCTCGGGAAGAAGCTCGTCGCCGCGAACGGCTCGTCGTAGAGCACGACCTTCTGGCCGGGGCGGTCGGTTGTCACGCGGATGGCGACCATTCCCGGGTCGCTCAGCGGGGCGGGGCTGGAGACGAACACCTCGACCGGCGGGTCGGTGATCTCCACCGGTGCCGACGGCTCCGAGGGAGCTCCCTCGCCGGCGGAGCCGACGGCCGTCGCGGTGAACTCGAAGCTCCCAGCGGGGAGCCCGGACATCGTGACTGTGGTCGTACGGGAGAAGACGGTCCGTCCCCGACCGCCGAGGAGATGGGCGGTGACGAAGTAGCCCTCGATCGCGCCCTGACCCAACACCGGGCTCGAGGGCGGGTCCCAGGAGACGGTCGCTTCTCCGGGGCCGGTGGGCGACGCCACGGGCTGACCGGGGGGCCCGAGCGCGGCAGCTGCGGTGGTGGCCGACGAGGTCGCAGCCGGGAGGGTGACCGTCGCCGGCGAGGAGGGCGGCGAGCTCCAGCCGCCGGCGTTGGTCGCAATGACTTCGAAGCGGTACGTGCTTCCCGGCGAGAGGCCGGTGAGCGTCGCCGAGGGCGAGGACGTGGAGCCGACCACGACCGGCGACCCGCCCGCTCGGAGCCGTTCGAGGATGTAGGTCTCGACGGGCAGGCCGCCGTCGCCGCCCGGGGGCTGCCAGTACAGCTCGACGCCCGCTCCGGTCGCTGTGGCCGCCCCTGTCGCGACGGCTACCAGGCCGGTTGGTGGTTCGGGGGGGAGCACGAAGGTGTCGGTGAAGTCCTGCCCCCCGCCGGGCGAGGCGCCGGGGGCGCCGGCGGCCGCGAGGACATGCCCGGCCGAGCCGACCATGTCGACCTCGTCGGCTGCGGTCATGTCGGTGGCGAACCACCCCGTCTGGCCGGCGAAGTCGCCGTAGATCCCGGTTCGGCCGAAGCCGACCGACCCGAAGTCGGCCGGCGAGCTCTGAGTGCCGTCGATCATGGGCGCCTCCTCGATCCACTCGGCGGAGGTCCCCGGCCCCGAGTAGGCGAAGTCCTGCTGGAAGGACCATCCGGCCGTCCGGTCGGCGAGGTAGATGCTCCAGGTCCCCGGCCCGACCTCCGAGACCCTGGCCGCCATCTGGTCGCCCGGGGACACCGGGGCGGGCGATCCGTCGGGCGCAGCGATGGTCACCGCCGGGGCGGGGAGGATCTCCCACCAGGCCGAGTAGCCACTGCCGGGATCCTGGGAGGTGCCCGTCTGGATCAGGTCGGAGTTGGTCACCCCGTCTACGCCCACCCAGCTGCCCGAAGCGGTCCCGGCTGCGCCGCTCACCGCGGGCACCGTCCAGGCCCCCTCCGCCCCCTCGATGCCGGTTCCCGAGGTCACGAGCCCCGACCAGTTGTCGCTCTCGGTGGCCTCGGTCGGGCGCCCCGAGACCATCCGATGCGCAAGCGGCCGGCCGAAGAGGCCCTGGCGGGCGTTCCCCGGGCCGATCCTGGCCCCCGCGACGCCACCGGGGGGGACGGGACGAGGAGCGTGCCCGCCGAGGACCGGAGGGACCGGAGCGGCTGGCGAAAGCGGCGTTGCCGCGTGGGCGGCTGGGGCCTCGGGGGCGACCACCACGACGGCGACGAGGACCGTCGCAGCGACGAGGAGCGTCGAGGCGAGCCGCAGCCCGCCGTTGGCTCGCTCACAGCGCGGAGTCGAGGCCGGCTCGGGACTGGCCGCTAGTGGTCTGGTCCAGCTCATCTCGCCAGGATGGGTGCTCCGGGCGCCCGCCCGTCACCCGGGTGCGGCGCTTTCCGTGACGGCCACCTCCGGAGGTCGGGCGGGAGCCGAGCGTGGCGAGGCCTTTCCCATCTCGGCGCTCCTGTCCTCGGCGGGCGTCCGGTACGGCGAGCGGAGCGTCACGGCTCGGCGGATGTGACATTGTCCCACCTTTCGGGCTACCCTCCGCCGAGCTCTAGAGGGGGACAGTCGGGTCCGGCCCGAAAGCCTCTCGCCAGGTCGCCAACAGGGAGGCAAGCGATGGTCCAGGAGTCCGCCCGTGAAGGATGGTCGCTTCTCTCGAAGCGGGCGAGGAGGGGACCGGGTCGGCTGTCGACCTGCGTCGCAGCGGCTGCTCTGTTCGTCGGCAGCCTCGGGGCAGGTGTCGCCGGCGCCGCGGTCGCCGGGGCTGCACCCCTCGCGGTCCATCCGAAGCTGGTGAAGGTAGCCGCAGCACCGCGAGCCCCCGAGGGTGCGAGGGAGCTCGGGAGGGTGAGGGGCTCGCAGGTCATCCACGGAGCCATCGCCTTGCAGCCTTCGGACCCTGCCGGCCTCGCCGCCTTCGCCGCGGCGGTCTCGAAGCCCGGGTCGGCCTCCTACCACCACTACCTCGCCCCTGGACAGTTCCGCGCCCGCTTCGGGCCGGCGGCGGAGACCATCGCAGCGGTTCGCGCGTCGCTCCGGTCGGCCGGCGTGTCGGTGACCTCGGTCTCCTCCAACGGGCTGCTCGTCGACTTCTCCGGGCGCTCCTCGCAGGTGGCGGCGGCGTTCCACACCCGCTTCGAGCGCTTCGGGCTCACCGGCGGCCGGAGTGGCTACGCCGCAGTCACCCCGATCTCGCTGCCCTCGACGGTGGCGTCCTCGGTCGCATCGGTGGTCGGGCTCTCCGACCTCTACCACCCCGCTCCGGTCAGCCTGTACCTGCACGGCCCGGCCCGTGGCGGACCGGGGCACCGCCGAGCCAAGGCTGCGCGAGCATCGAGCGTGCCGGTGGCCGGCGGCCCCGCCGCCTGCCCGGCGGCCACCAAGGCCGCCAACGAGTACGGGGGGCTCACCGACACCCAGATCGCCTACTCCTACGGGATGGACCCGCTGCTGAAGGCGGGCTACGACGGCACCGGCCAGACGATCGCGGTCTACGAGCTCGAGCCGTTCGACCCGAGCGACATCATGGCCTTCGACACCTGCTACTTCGGCTCGGCCGCGGCGACCGCAATGATGTCACGGCTGAGCGTCGTCCCGGTGGACGGTGGCCAGCAGATCGGCTACGGCTCGGGGGAGGCGGAGCTCGACGTCGAGGACGTCTCGGCGATGGCTCCTGGGGCCAACATCGACGTCTACGAGGCACCGAACACCACCTTCGGCGCCCTCGACGAGTACAACGCGATCGTGAGCTCCGACACCGCCAAGGTGGTCACCACCTCCTGGGGCCTTTGCGAAGCGGCGATCGAGACCGGTGAGCCGGGCATCCAGGAGGTCGAGAACACGATCTTCGAGCAGGCCGCCGCCCAGGGCCAGTCGATCTTCGCCGCAGCGGGTGACGACGGCTCCAACGACTGCGGCAACCACGCCACCTCCCCCGTCGCCCCGGTCCTCTCGGTCGACGACCCCGGTAGCCAGCCGTATGTCACCTCGGTCGGTGGGCTCACCATCGACACCGCCACCCAGCCTCCCCAGGAGACCGTGTGGAACGACGGGCCGCAGTGGGGAGCCGGCGGAGGCGGGATCTCCTCGACCTGGGCCCAGCCGGCCTGGCAGTCGACGAGTGTTCCCGGCGTCGACGACCAGAGCGTGATCGCCGCCGCCGAGAAGCTGGCGGGCAACGACTTCTGCCTCTCCTCCGGGGCGCTCGCCGCCACCGCCACCGCCTGCCGAGAGGTCCCAGACGTGAGCGCCCAGGCCGACGAGTTCACCGGGGCGATCACCATCTACTACCAGGGCCAGTGGATCACCATCGGGGGAACCTCCTCGGCCACCCCGCTATGGGCCTCCATGCTCACCGACATCGACTCGACCCCCTCCTGTCAGGCCAACGGCGGGGTCGGCTTCGCCAACCCGGCGCTCTACTCGATCGCGTCGATCCCGGCCGAGTACGCAGCGTCGTTCACCAACGTGACCACCGGTAACAACGACCTGTTTGCCCTCCCGGGCGACCTGTACCCGGCGACGAGCGGCTACAACATGGCGAGTGGGCTCGGCTCCCCGCAGGTCACCGCCCCCGGCGGGGGCAACGGGCTCGCCTACTACCTCTGCGCGGCGCCGGCGATCGCCAGGCCTACGGTCACGGGGCTCAGCCCGACGGTGGTGACCAGCTCGGCCACCACGGCGGTGACCGTCACCGGCACCGGCTTCGAGTCCGCCTCGGGAGCCCCCCAGGTCGCCGGGGTCCAGGTGGGCTCCCTCGGGCTGCCGGCCTCGGCGGTGAGCGTCTCGTCGCCCACGACCCTGGTCGTCCAGGTGCCCGGTGCTGCGCTCCAGCACGCCGGCGACCCCTCGGCGCCGACAACGAGCACCGGGGCGGGGATCTACGACGTCTCGGTGACCCTCGACGGAGGCGAGACGAGCGCCCCTGGCGCCAGCTCTCGCCTGGTCCTCGACCCGTCGAGCACGACCGTTACGACCAGCACCGCCAGCGCCTCGGCCGGACCGGTGGTGGTCGGCACCGGTCCCGCAGGTGGCAACGAGGCGGGAGGTGGGACCGTCACCGTCTACGGCGTTGGCTTCAGCGGAGCGACGCAGGTGACCTTCGGCGGGGTGGCAGGCAGCGCCCCGGTGGTCAACTCGTCGGGCACCGAGCTCACCACCACCGTGCCGGCCTACGGGCCGAGCACCACCTGCTTGACGGGTGACAACCCGACCGACGACGTCTGCCAGGTCCAGGTGCAGGTGACCACCCCGGCGGGCACCAGCGCGACGAGCCAGATCCTCCCCGAGTACGCCGGCGCCTATGCCTTCAACGCCCAGGGCGTCTTCGTGCCGCCGGCCGGCACCGAGGTCTCGCCTGCGCCGACCGAGTACGACTACTTCCCGACCCCGACGCTCACCTCGGCCACCAGCACCTCGCTCAGCGCGAGCGGTGCGGACTTCGTCAACTCCAACGGCGGGACGGTCGAGACGCTCACCGGGACCGGGCTCGGGGCGCTGGCCGTCGAGTGGTACGACGTCGGGGCGCCGAACCAGTACACGAGCTTCTCGGCGAGCCCGGTCTACATCAGCCCGACCAAGGACGAGATCGTGATGCCGGCCATCGGCTCGGTGAAGACGATCACCCCCGAGCCGGTCTCGGTCCAGACCCTCGGCAGCATCAACTCCTCCAACCTGTCGTCGAGCACCCCACCGAGCAGCGAGGTCACCGTCGACTACGCCCCGACGCCGAAGATCAGCTCGGTGAGCGCGGTCGGCAACGCCTACGACGCCGGCCCGGCTGCCGGCGGTACGCAGCTGGTGATCACCGGCACCGGTTTGGCCTCCGCCGCCTCGGCGGTGTTCTCCGACCTGAGCCCCTCGGAGTTCTCCTACGCACGGACCACCGCAGTGCAGATCGTGAGCAACGACGAGGTTACCGTCACCACCCCGGCAGCCAACCCGGGCTTCGACGGGGTGCGGATCTGCGACGCCTCGGGGTGCTCGACCTACACCGCTCCCGGGTCTCCCTTCGCACCGAAGGGGTCCTTCTTCACCTACTTCGCCCCCGGCAATCCCTCCCTCCAGAGCATCAAGCCCTGGAGCGGCCCGGCTTCTGGTGGCACCGAGGTGACCCTTACCGGCTACAACCTCGGCTTCGCCGACGAAGTGCTGTTCGGTACCGAAGCGGTGAGCGCGGAGATCGTGCCGGCGATCCTGGACGAGGGCAGCACCACCACGGTGACGGTCAAGGCTCCGAAGGGCCCGGCGGGCACGAGCGTGCCAGTGCGGATAGTGACCCTTGCCTCGCTGGTGGACGGGTCGGGGCCGAGCCCGGTGAGCCACTACATCGACTTCACCTGGCACCGGAGCGCCAGCTGAGGCCGTAGCCAGCGCCAGCAGCTGCAGGGGTGAGCCCACCCCGGGTGCCCGGGTCTCCGCCGGCGCCCGGGGTGGGGGGTGGCGGGTGATGGCTCTTGTGCGAATCGGTGGTCGCCTAGCTCGCTTCGAAGCGCACGATCTCACCCCCTAGCTGGCAATGCTCGTGGTCGAGCGTGGTGCCCGGATGGAGGCGGCGGTCAGTGCGATGAGAGCGCTGGCTGCGGTGCGGATGTCCGAGGCGGGCAGCTGGAAGCAGGAAGGTTGCCGATCCCCGGCGGAGCAGCTCGGCCGCAGGGCTCGGATGAGCCCGAGCGCAGCTCGCCGGACGCTCGAGACGGGGAGGCGGCTCTCGGCCCAGCCCGAGGCGGCTCAGGCAACGCCTTGCAGAGGAGCGAGGCGCTCGCCGTCGGGCGAGAGTACCCCGAGACCGGACTCCCTCGCTGCGTCGACGCTGCCGTTGTAGACCCTGAGGCCGTACACGTAGCCGACGTGCGTGTCGTCGATCCCGAGACGGGCGACGAGGGACGGGTAGGAGGCAGCGAAGCGCCTGACATCGGCCGGGCGCAGCCTCGTCTTGGCCTCCACCAGGGCGACGAGCGGAGCGCCGGCTGGGTCGGTCGCGCGAGCCATGACGTCGATCTCACCGTCGATCTCGACCGCCTCCGGCTCTGCCTCGAGACGGTACCCCTTGGCTTCGAGCACGGTCTGGACCACCGAGACGGCGTCCTCTTCGACGGTGCCTCCCACGATGGCCGAGAGCCGCCCTACCTCGGTCCGCAGCCCGTCGATCTGGCGGGAGTGCTCCGCAACGGCCTCCCACAGTCTGGCGATCTGGCGGGAGTTGTCGGCAACCGCCTCTCGCAGCCCGTCGATCTGGCGGGAGTGCTCCGCAACGGCCTCCCACAGTCTGGCGATCTGGCGGGAGTTGTCGGCAACCGCCTCTCGCAGCCCGTCGATCTGGCGGGAGTTGTCGGCGACCAGGGCGGGCAGAGAGAGCACCTCTTCGCCGAGGAGGACGGCGCGAAGCTGGGCACGCAAGGCGGGATCACTCTCCATCTGGCGAATGATCCCAAGTGTGTCCATGGCATCTCAGCCTACCAGGTGCTCCGGGCCAGGGGCAAGGCTTTACCGCGCCTAGGTCCGTGGCCCACCAGGTCGTGGCCCATCAGGAGGTCGGCGGTCCACCAGGTCGTGGCCCACCAGTTCAGCGGGTGACCCGGCGCAGGGGGGGCGCCGCAGCGGAGGCCACTGCGTCGGCGAGGGCGGGGACCTCCCCGGTCAGGCGCCCGACGGTGAGGCGCAGGTGCGGGGTAGTCGGGGGGGCCAAGCCGAAGACCGATCCACGAGCGGCACCGATCCCGGCCGCGAGGAGGGTTGCGAGGGCTCGGTCCTCGTCGGCGACCTCGACCCACAGGTTGATCCCGTCGTCGCCGGTGGTGCGCACTCCGCGGGTGGAGAGCGCCCGGATCGCAGCTCGCCGGCGCCGGGCGTAGGTCGCCCGGGCGGCGCGCACCGCGGCGACTGCGCTCGGGTCGGTGAGCAGGTCGGCGAGGACGTGCTGGAGGAGGCGGCTGGACCAGCCGGCGCCGAGCAGCCGGCGCTCGCTGAGGGCGTTCACCACCCGGGCCGGACCGCCCACTGCGGCGAGTCGCAGGTCGGGGCCGTGGCTCTTGGAGAAACTGGAGATGTGCACCGTCGCCCCCGGCCTCCAGCGCCCGAGGCTCACCAGCTCCGAGGTGGCGATGTCGCCGGAGTGGTCGTCTTCCACCACCAGCAGGTCGCTCCCGCCGAGCAGCCGGGCGAGCTCTTCGGCGCGCGGCGCTCGCATGCTGACCCCGGTCGGGTTCTGCGCCCGGGGCTGGACCCACATCGCCACCGCGCCTCCCTCGAGCGCCTGCTTCAGCGACTCGGGCCTGACGCCCTCCCCGTCGAGCTCCAGGCCCACGACTTCTGCACCGGCGGCGTCGAGTAAGTCGAGCAGCGGGGGGTAGCCCGGGTCCTCGACGAGCACCCGGCTGCCCCGGCGCACCACCAGGCTCACCAGGCGATCGAGGGCGTCGCCGGCGCCGTCGACCACGGTGATCGATTCGGGGGGGAAAGGCCACCTCTTGCGTAACACTCGCTCCAACCGGGGCAGGACGGCGTCGGACTGGTAGCCGTCGGGGAGCTCCACCCGGCCCGCCCTGGACAGCGCCGGAGCGAGGTCCGGCAGGAGGGCGGGATCTGGTCCCCCCGTCGACAGGTCGAGGTTCACCGGTGCCCCGAGAGCCGCGATCCTTCGGGGCCAGGGGTGGGTCGCGCTGCAGGCAGGGTCGAGCACCACGGTCCCGGCCCTGCCCCGGGTGGAGATGAGTCCGTCGGCGGCGAGGACTTTCCATGCACCACTGACCGTCATCGGGCTCACTCCGAGCACCTCGGCGAGGGAGCGCACCGGGGGGAGCCGTGCTCCGGGCCCAAGGGTGCTGTCGCCGACCAGGCGGCCGACCGCGCGGGCGATCCCGGCCGCCGTACGGTCCTCGATCTGCGCGCCGAGCTCCTCGGCCGAGAGAGTCACTTTTTGTACAATAACAAAATAGCGTAACCTCTGGACAGATCTGCGCAGGCGGGGTAGCCTGCGCAGCGGGTGGAGGAGGAGCGCTCATGAAGCAGATCGGGCACTGGATCGACGGGAAGGCCTTTGCCGGCGGCGTCGCAGCCGGCGGGGTCGGGGTCGGCACGCTTGGCGCTCCCGGCGGGGAGGGAGCCGGCGGGGCACAGCGGTTCGGCCCGGTCTGGGACCCGGCGACGGGCGCCCAGCAGGCCGAGGTCGCCTTCGCCACCCGAGAGGAGGTCGACCTGGCGCTGTCGGGGGCGCGCGCCGCATTCCCCGAATGGCGGGCGACGTCGCTGTCGAGGAGGGCAGAGATCCTCTTCGCATTCCGGGAGCTGCTGCACTCCCGCCGCCAGGAGGTGGCCGCCCTCGTCACCGCCGAGCACGGCAAGACCCTCTCCGACGCCCTGGGCGAGGTGGCGAGGGGCCTGGAGAACGTGGAGTTCGCCTGCGGGATCCCGCACCTGTTGAAAGGCGAGCTGTCCGAGCAGGTCTCGACCGGGGTCGACGTGTTCTCGATCCGCCAGCCACTGGGGGTCGTGGTGGGGATCACCCCGTTCAACTTCCCGGTGATGGTGCCTTTGTGGATGCTCTCCAACGCAATCGCGTGTGGCAACACTTTCGTGCTCAAGCCCTCGGAGAAGGACCCCTCGGCGTCGCTCTGGCTCGCCGAGACCCTGGGCGAGGCCGGGCTGCCGCCCGGGGTGCTGCAGGTTGTCCAGGGCGACCGTGAGGCGGTGGGCGCACTGCTCGGGTCGCCGGAGGTCGCGGCGGTGTCATTCGTCGGATCGACGACCATCGCCCGGTCGATCTACGAGACGGCCACTCGCGCCGGCAAGCGGGTCCAGGCCCTCGGGGGAGCGAAGAACCACATGGTCGTCCTCCCCGACGCCGACGTCGACCTCGCCGCCGACGCCGCGGTGTCGGCGGGTTTCGGCTCGGCGGGGGAGCGCTGCATGGCGGTGTCGGTGGTGGTCGCGGTCGGATCGGTGGCCGACTCACTCGTGGCGGCGATCGCCGCACGCCTTCCACGTCTTGCGGTCGGTCCCGGCACCGACCCCCGCTCCGAGATGGGGCCCCTCGTCACCGCGGAGCACCGCGACAAGGTTGCTTCCTACCTCGACTCCGGGCGGGCGGCGGGCGCAGAGGTGGTCGTCGACGGTCGGCTCCACGACGTTCCCGCCGGCGGCTTCTACCTCGGCCCGAGCCTGCTCGACCGGGTCGAGCCGGGGATGGACGTCTACCGCGACGAGATCTTCGGGCCGGTGCTCTGCGTCGTGCGGGTCGAAAGCTTCGAGGAAGCGGTCCGCCTCGTCGACGAGAACCCCTACGGCAACGGGACCGCCATCTTCACCCGCGACGGCGGCGCAGCCCGGCGCTTCCAGTTCGAGTGCCAGGTGGGCATGGTCGGGGTCAACGTCCCGATCCCGGTCCCGGTCGCCTCCTACAGCTTCGGGGGGTGGAAGGACTCGCTGTTCGGCGACACCCACATGTACGGCCCCGACGGTGTGCGCTTCTACACCCGTACCAAGGTCGTGACCGCCCGCTGGCCCGACCCCTCCACCTCCTCGGTGGACCTCGGCTTCCCGGTCACCCGGTAGACCGCCGACCACCACCCACCGACCGCCGCCCACTAACCGCCGCCCGCGCCACCACCAGGAGCAACCGTGACCACCACCGAGACCGACGCCGAGACGGGGATCGACCCCGAGCCCGCCCGGGCGGCCCGCGAGGACGACCGCAACCACGTGTTCCACTCCTGGTCCGCGCAACGTGGCCGAGACCCACTGGTGGTCGCCGAAGCCGAGGGGTCCTGGTTCACCGACATGGGGGGACGGCGCTACCTCGACCTCGCCAGCCAGCTCGTGTTCACCAACATCGGCCACCAGCACCCCCGGGTGGTCGCGGCGATCAAGGAGCAGGCCGACCGGCTCTGCACCCTCGCACCCGCGTTCGCGAACGACAAGCGCGGCGAGGCGGCCCGCCTGATAGCGGAGCACGCACCGGGAGACCTCGACCGGGTGTTCTTCACGAGCGGCGGTGCCGAGGCCAACGAGAACGCGATCCGCATGGCCCGCCTGCACACCGGTCGCCACAAGATCCTCACCGCCTACCGCTCCTACCACGGGGCCACCGGCGGGGCGATCACCCTGACCGGCGACCCGCGTCGCTGGCCCTCGGAGCCGGGGATGCCGGGGGTGGTCCGGTTCTTCGGCCCCTACCCTTACCGGTCGGCGTTCGGGGCGACGAGCGAGGCCGAGGAGCGCGATCGGGCGCTCGCCCACTTGGAGGAGGTGGTCACCCTCGAGGGCCCGCACACCATCGCCGCGGTGCTCGTCGAGCCGGTGGTGGGGACCAACGGGATCCTCGTCCCCCCGCCGGGTTACCTGGCCGGGGTCCGCGAATGCTGTGACCGCCACGGCATCGTAATGATCGCAGACGAGGTGATGGCCGGCTTCGGGCGCTGTGGCGAGTGGTTCGCCGTCGAGCACTGGGGGGTGGTCCCCGACCTGGTCACCTTCGCCAAGGGGGTCAACTCCGGCTACGTGCCCCTCGGCGGTGTGGTGCTCTCCCCCGAGATCGCAGAGACCTTCGCCGAGCGTCCCTACCCGGGCGGTCTCACCTACTCCGGCCACCCGCTGGCCTGCGCGGCTGCGGTCGCCTGCATCCGGGTGATGGAGGACGAGGGCCTCGTGGAGCGGGCCCGTGACCTCGGTGACCGGGTCCTCGGACCGGGCCTGCGTGCGCTCGCCGATCGGCATCCGAGCGTTGGGGAGGTCAGGGGGCTCGGCTGCTTCTGGGCGCTCGAGCTCGTCGCCGACCGGGAGACCCACCGGCCACT
>JAKARG010000198.1 GCA_021819345.1 Actinomycetes bacterium
CTGTGGCACGACCTCCTGCTCGCCAAGTCCTTCCCGGCGGGGATCCGCCGGGTTCGCGAGCACCGTGCCCTCGGGCACCGGACCCTGCTCATCACCGGGGCGCTCGACGTGGTGGTCGAGCCGCTGCGTCCCCTCTTCGACGACATCGTCTGCGCTCGCCTGGGGGAAAGGGCCGGCCGGCTCGACGGAGTGCTCCTCGCCGCCCCTCCTACCGGCGAGGCTCGGGCCCTCATCATGGCCGACTACGCCGAGCAGCACGGACTGGTCCTCGAACAGGCGGTGGCCTACGCCGACTCGACCAGCGACCTGCCGATGCTCGAGGCCGCCGGCCACCCAGTAGCGGTGAACCCCGAGACGCGCCTGGCCGCGCTCGCCCGCCGGCGGGGCTGGCACGTCGAGCACTGGCCCAAGGCGCCCGGAGGTCCGAGGCCACTGCTACCGATCGGCCCGCGGGTGCGCGGATGAGAGCCCTTCGCCTGGAGCGCTCGCTCCCCCGCTTCGCAGCTGCGCGCCTCGCCTCGGGCTGGAACGGGCGAGCCGGGGCAGACCTCGGGCCCGTCCGTCTGGTCGAAGTCGCTGCACCCGAGCTGCCCGGTCCCGGTTGGCACCGGGTCCGCCCGCACCTGGCCGGGATCTGCGGGAGCGACCTCGCGACCATTGCCGGGCGAAGCTCGCGCTGGTTCGAGCCGATCGTGAGCTTCCCGTTCGTCCCCGGCCACGAGGTCGTGGGCACCGACGACACCGGCCGGCGGGTGGTCCTCCAGCCGGTCCTCGGTTGCGTGGCGCGCGGGATCGACCCGCCTTGCGCAGCATGTGGCGCCGGCTCGGCCAACCACTGCGCCCATCTCGCCGCCGGCCACCTCCGGCCGGGGCTGCAGACCGGGTTCTGCGCCGACACCGGAGGGGGTTGGTCCGAGGAGCTGGTCGCCCACGAGAGCCAGCTGCACGCGGTGCCGGAGGGCTGGAGCGACCAGGCTGCGGTCCTCGTGGAGCCCGTCGCTTGTGCGGTCCACGGCGCGCTGGCGGCACCCGAGTGCGATCCGGCCCTCGCCGTGGTGATCGGCGCGGGGACCCTCGGCCTCGGTGCGATCGCCGCTCTGAGCCGTTTCCGCCCCGACGTCGAGCTCGTCCTCGCAGTCGCCAAGCACCCCCACCAACGTCGCCTGGCCCTGGAGCTCGGCGCTCGGGCCGTGGTCGAGCCCGGCGAGCTGCGCCGGGCGGTCCGCCGCCGGACCGGCTCGTGGATGCTCGACAACGGCCAGCTGACCGGTGGCGCGCCGCTCGTGGTCGACTGCGCCGGCACCGCGGCGTCCCTCGCCGACGCGCTCGCCGTCACCGCCCCCGGGGGCACCCTGGTGCTGCTCGGCATGGCCGGGACGACGACCCTGGACCTCACCACCCTCTGGCAACGGGAAGTCCGCCTCCAGGGCTCCTACGCCTACGGGCCCGAGCCCCTCGCCGGAGGTCGCCACAGCTTCGAGCTGGCCTTCGAGCTCGTCGAGCACGCCGGGCTCGAACGCCTGGTGAGCGCTACCTATCCGCTCGGTCGCTACGCCGAGGCCGTGGCCCACGCCGCCGACGCCGGCCGGCGTGGAGCGGTGAAGGTGGTCTTCGACCCACGCCGCCGGCCCGGCCGACCCCGCCCAGAAGGAAGCCCCTGATGCCCCGACCCGGATTCGTGCTCGACGTCGACCGCTCGACCCCGCCGATCCTCACCTGGCACGGCGACGGGTTCCGGCTGCTGCGCCTCCCGGCCGACCGCTCGCGGGTGATCTACGCCCCCGAGCCCGAACCGGGGCTCGGCGACCCCGACGAAGAGATCCGCCGCGCCCTGCTCGAGCCGCTCGGCGACAGCGCGCCGCTGCCGGCCCTCCTGCGCTCCGGGATGCGCCTCACCATCGCCTTCGACGACATCTCGCTGCCACTCCCCCCCATGCGCCGGCCGGACAACCGCCAACGGGTGGTCGAAGCGGTCCTCGACGCCGCCGCCGCCGCCGGGGTCGACGACGTCGTGCTCATCGCCGCCCTCGCCCTGCACCGACGGATGACCGAGGCCGAGCTCCGCCACGCTCTCGGAGACCGGGTCTACGACGCCTTCGCCCCCCACGGCAGGCTCCTCCAGCACGACGCCGAGGACCCCGACGGGTTGGTCCACCTCGGCCAGACGGACCTCGGCGAGGACGTCGAGATCAACCGCCGGGCGGCGGAGTCGGACCTGATCGTGTACGTGAACATCAACCTCGTGTCGATGGACGGAGGGCACAAGAGCGTCGCCACCGGCCTGTCGAGCTACCGCAGCCTCCGCCACCACCACAACGTCCGCACGATGCGCCACTCGCGCTCGTTCATGGACCAGCACCGCTCCGAGCTCCACTCCTCCAACTGGCGAATGGGGCGATTGATAGCGGCATCGGGGGTGAAGGTCTTCCAGATCGAGACCACCCTCAACAACGACGCCTTCCCGCCCGGGCTCGGGTTCCTACAGAAGCGGGAGTGGGAATGGACCGCCCGTGACCGGGCGGCGTACCTGGCGACGGTCGGAGCGATCAGGGCCGGGTCGGACCGCATCAACCGCTCCGTGTTCCAAGCCGTCAAGGCGCCCTACGCGATGACCGGGGTCGTCGCCGGCGAGGTGGAGGCGGTGCATGCGGCCACCACTGCGACCGTCTACCGACAGCAGCTGGTCCACGTCGAGGGCCAGACCGACGTCGCCCTGTTCGGGCTGCCCCACGTGAGCCCCTACAACGTCAACTCGATCATGAACCCGATCCTCGTCATGTGCATGGGCCTCGGCTACCTGTTCAACCTCTATCGGGGCCGCCCGATAGTGCGCGAGGGTGGGGTCGCGATCCTGAGCCATCCGACCCCCTGGGCGTTCCACCCCGTGCACCACCCGAGCTACATCGACTTCTTCGAAGAGGTTCTCGCCGAGACCACCGATCCGATCGAGATCGAGAAGAACTACGAGGAGCGCTTCGCAACCGACGAGTGGTACCGCCACCTGTACCGCACGGGCCACGCCTACCACGGGGTCCACCCGTTCTACATGTGGTACTGGGGGGCGCACGCTCTCGAGCACCTCGGCCGGGTGATCGTCGTCGGAGGCGACCCCGCGGCTGTCCGCCGGCTCGGGTTCTCGCCGGCGACCACCCTCGACGACGCCCTCGAGATCGCGTCCGACGTGGTCGGCCGCCACCCGAGCATCAGCCACTTCCACTGCCCCCCGATCATGATGGCCGACGTCACGTGAGAGCGCGCCTACCTACGCCGGCGGAGCGGTCGGGCTCGGCGGCGCCCCGCCGCCGGCTGCCGGTCACCCCGGCCGGAACCGGGTCCCGCCTGCCGGTCACCCCCGCCGGCCTGCGATCGTGGCTGTCCCTCCCCTCGGGTTTCCCCTTCGTGGCGCCCACCCGCCCCACGACGCTGCCGGTACCCCCGGCCGAGAGCTCGCTCGGAGTCCACTACGACACCTCCTGGGCCCGCCGCTACCCTGCTCGCCTCGCCAGGGCGACGCTCACCGAGCTGGTGGCCAGACCGGCCGTGGCCGCCCTCACCTCCCCGCGTGTCGAGGGCCTGGACCGCGTCGCCCACCTCCAGGGCCCGGTCATCTTCGCCGCCAACCACTCGAGCCACGTCGACACCCCGCTCGTGGTCAGCGTCCTGCCGGAGCGCTGGCGCCACCAACTGGTCGTGGCATCTGCCGCGGACTACTTCTTCGACTCACACCTGAAGGCCGCCGGCTTCGCCCTCTTGCTGAACGCGGTGCCGATCGAGCGCCACCGGGTCGACCGGGGGTCGGCGCGACGCCTGACCGAGCTCATCGAAGGGGGCTGGAGCCTGCTCATCTACCCCGAGGGAGGTCGCAGTCCCGACGGCTGGGGCCAGCCGCACCAGCGGGGACCGGCCTGGCTCGCCGAGCGCACCGGACGCCCCGTCGTCCCGCTCCACCTGGCCGGCACCCGCCGGATCCTGCCCCGCCACTCCTTCCTCCCCCGGCCGGGTCGCAGCGAGGTCCACTTCGGCCGACCGCTCTGGCCGGGAGCAGGTGGGGCCAGGGAGCTGGCCGTGCGCATCGAGGCGGCGATCGCCGCCCTGGCAGATGAGCAGGCCACCGACTGGTGGAGCGCAACTCGGCGTGCGGCCACAGGGACCACGCCCCCCCTCACCGGACCGGGTGGCGCCGGGGAGTGGAGGAGGGCCTGGGCGCTCGGCCCGACTGCGAGCGGCGCGGGGCGCTGGCGGGCTCCCGACGTGGCCCGCCGGAGCTCGCGCGCCTGGCCGGGCGCAGACGTGGCCCGCCGCGACGAGCGCGCGTGGCCGGGCGCCGACGTGGCCCGCCGCGACGAGCGCGCCGCCGACCGCCCGTCTCCCTCCTGAGGGGATCGAGATGGACCTCCGCCAGCTCCAGGCACTGGTCGCCATCGCGGACACCGGGAGCTTCTCGGCAGCCGCAGGAAAGCTCCACACCGTCCAGTCCAACGTGTCGAGCCACGTAGCGCACCTCGAGCGGGAGCTCGGTGCCCAACTGGTCGACCGGCAGTCGGGAGGGCTCACCGAAGAAGGGCTTGCCGTCGTGGACCGGGCCCGGCGCGTAGGAGACGAGCTCGAGGCCATCGTCGCCGACCTCGCCTCCATGCGTGCCGATGTGGTCGGCACCGTCAGGCTCGGCGTGATCGGCACCACCGCGCGCTGGCTCACCCCCCCGCTGCTCGAGGCGTTGGCCGGGGCCCACCCACAGGTGCGGGTGGTGGTAGGTGAAGGCACGTCGGCGATGCTCGAGCCCCAGGTCGCGTCGGGGGCGCTCGAGATCGCCGTGGTGAACCTCCCCCAGCCCCTACCCGAGCTGACCGAGATACCCCTATTCGACGAGGACCTCCTCCTCGTGGTGCCCCCCGGGCACTCCCTCTCCGAGCGCAGCGAGGTCGACATGTCCGACCTCGACGGCCTGGAGCTGCTCCTACCCGCCGCCGGCACCACCTACCGCCAGGAGCTCGACGAGGCCGCAGCCCGCGCAGGGGTGCAGCTGGTGGGGCGGGCCGAGATCGACGGGCTCCGGCTGACCGCCTCGCTCACCGCCAGAGGCTTCGGGCCGTCGATCCTGCCGGCCACGACGGCCGCCGAGGGTCTCGACGGCTTCATCCGCATTGCGGTGAGCGGCCTACCCCGCCGGCGGGTCGGCGCGGTGGTCCGCCGGCGTGGCCGGCCGAGCGCCGCGGCTCGCGCCTCGCTCGAGGTCCTGGTCGACCTGGTCGCACGCCGCACGGGCCGCCAGTACGGCATCCACCCGCCGGCGAGCTGACGGCGCCCGGCGGACCACCGGGCTGCGAGCGGGCTCCCGCAGGAGGCGCGCCGGCGGACCCGCGGTCCCGCACGTCCCGCAGCAGAACTGGGTCCCGCGGCAGCCCGCAGAAGAACTGGGTCCCGTAGAGGACCAAATGTGGTCCCCTAGCGGACCCAGTCCGCTGGCCGGACCCAGTCCGCTGGCCGGACCCAGTCCGCTGGCCGGACCCAGTCCGCTGGCCGGAACCGGTCCGCTACCGAGGCGAGCCGTCCTGATCGAGTGGGTCCGGCCCCGGGCGGAACCCGCTCGCTCGGCCAGGCCCGAGCCCGCCCGCTCGGGCCGGCGTCAGGGCTGGTCTCGCAGCTGGCGCAGGACGTAGGGGAGGATCCCCCCATGCCGGTAGTACTCGGCCTCCTTGGGGGTGTCTATGCGCAAGATCACCTCGAAGCTCCGCTCGCCGGCACGCACCACGAGCCGCTCGGGAAGCTCAGCCGTGCCGACCGGACCGGCAGCCTCGCCGCCCTGCCCGCCGGCGCCCGGGAGCTCCAGCCCGGTGATGTCGAAGACCTCCTCGCCCGAGAGCCCGAGCGAGGCGACCGACTCCCCGGGGAGGAACTGCAGGGGCAGCACTCCCATGCCGACCAGGTTGGAGCGGTGGATCCGCTCGAAGCTCTCGGCGATCACGGCCCGCACCCCGAGCAGCGCGGTGCCCTTGGCCGCCCAGTCGCGGGAGGACCCGGTGCCGTACTCCTTGCCGGCGAGGACCACGAGCGGCACGCCCTCGGCCTGGTAGCGGCGAGCGGCGTCGTAGATCGGCATCACCTCGCCGTCTGGGAGATGGCGGGTGAGCCCACCCTCGGTGCCGGGAGCGAGCCGGTTGCGGATCCGGGTGTTGGCGAAGGTCCCCCGGATCATCACCTCGTGGTTGCCCCGCCGGCTCCCGTAGCTGTTGAGCTCGCCGGCGTCCACCCCT
>JAKARG010000199.1 GCA_021819345.1 Actinomycetes bacterium
TTCGCCGAGTTGGATGCGAACGTCAGCCACCTCAGCCGCGAGGGCGGTGATCCGCTGGTGGAGTTGGTCGATGTCGTCGGGTGCACCGAGCCCGGAGGTCTTCCAGGTCTGCTCGCCCATGAGCTCTGTCCGCGATCACACGAACTTCGCGTTTTCCGATCACCGAAAGTCGCGATGACGGGGCTGTGCACTTCCTGGCTGTGAGTGTGGCAGAAGTGGGGAACGACCTCAAGGATCTTCTCCTCGAGTTGGCCTGACGGCAGTGCTTGGACTGCGAGTCGAAAGGTGTGTGGTCGTTGGGACTGGGGCTGGGTCGTGGGCGGATGGGACAGGACCGAGCAACGTGCCCGGCGGTGACAACGCCGTCAGGCCGGAGGGCTGGGCCGGAGGGCCGCGTGAGCGGGCCGGGGGCCGTTCGGCTGAGCTCGTTGACGACGCTTCGATCCCGCCGGGTGCAGGGGTGCCTTCGGCCGTCGGGGCGGCTGCCCCGGCGAGTGCCATGACGACGGCGAGGACGAGGAACCTCATCGCATGGCCTCGGTGAGCGCCTGGTGCTCTCGCAGTCGCCACGACGGGCCCTTGATGTTGATCACGACCGCCCGGTCGAGCAGGCGGTCCAGGATCGCGGCTGCGACGACGTGGTCCCCGCCGAAGAGCTCGCCCCAGCTCGACAGCGACCGGTTGGTGGTCACGATGGTCGACGATCCCCGCTCGTAGCGGCGGTTGACCACCTGGAACAGGGCGTTGGCCTGGGCCCGGTCGAAGCCCACGAGCCCGACGTCGTCGATCACGAGGACCGATGGCGAGGTGTAGGTGCGGATCCGGGTGGGAAAGCTGGCGTCTGCGTACGCGCTCGCCACCTGTGCCACCAGGTCGGCCGCAGAGGTGAAGTAGCCCCGGTAGCCGGCCTCCACCGCAGCGGTGCACAGGGCCGTGGCCAAGAACGTCTTGCCGGTGCCGGGCTGGCCCAGAAAGACGACGGGGCGTCCGTCTGAGACGAAGCGGCACGAGGCCAGGTCGTAGAGGAGCTTGCGGTCGATCGACGGCTGGAAGTCGAAGTCGAGGTCGCTCAGCACGGCGCGTTTGGGAAGGTGGGAGAAGCGCAGCCGGGCGGCGAGGCGGCGGTTGCGGCTGTGGAGCGCCTCTGCGCTTATCACCTGGGCGAGGTACTCGACGTGGCTCCACCCCCGAGCGGTGGCCTCTTCGGCCAAGGTGGCGAACACCTCGGCGGCCCGGGTGAGGCGCAGGTAGTCGAAGTCGGCTTTCAGCTGCTCGTAGGGGCCGCTCATCGGCCCATCCCCAGACACCCGCAGCCGTCGTCGTAGCGGCTGAGGTCGACCTCTTCGACCTCGTAGTCGCCGGGCCCGAGGTCCAAGGGGGTGGCCGGGGCCGGGGCCGCGGAGACAGCAGGAGCCGCCACCTGGCGGCGGTGGGGGGCCAGGGCGATGGCCTCTGCGGCTGCACGATGGGCGGGGTCCCACACCGCCGGGGACCCCGGCGCAGCGACCTGGTGGGTGACAACCACCTCGCCGCGGTGGCGAATCTCGACGATGCCCTGGTCGACGGGCAGACGGACCTCGACGGTCGTACCCACGAGCTTTGGGGCACCGAGTAGGCCACGGTGTCCACCTCGACCAGCGGCAGCGGGGCGCTCACCACCCGGGGCTCTCTGCGCGAGGTGTCAAAGCGCACCCGGGGAAGGGTTCCCAAGAGCGCCACCTCAGCGGCGAGACGCACCTCGGGGGCCTCCTTGGTGACCCGGTGGGGCCGGGGGTCCACGTAGACGTCCAGCCAGTGGCGCACCTGGGTGTTGAGCTCTGCGATCGATCCGGGCGGGTGAAGCGCCATCTCCTGCATGAAAGCCGAGTTGAGCTCCCCGAATGGTCGCTCGGTCTTGCCCTTGCGCTTGGCATCTCGGGCCTTGCAGGCCACAAGCTTGAACCCGTGGTAGGTGGCGAAGTCGAGCGCTTCGGGGAAGAAGCGGTAGGTGCCGCCACGCGAGATCCCGAGCGCCCCCATCCGGTCGGTGCGCCCGACGGCGGCCACGCCGCCCACCGCCTCGAAGAAGCGCACCAGGCCCTCGAAGGTGTGCGCCCGGTCGTAGGAGGGGGCGAACCACCAGTGCCGGCTACGCGACCAGCACAGCACCGCACCAAAGCAGTGCAGGTCACCGAGCCCCCAGGCCTCCCCCCAGTCGCAGCAGTCCGACCAGTCGAACTGGAGCTCCTCACCCGGGGCGGTCTCGATCGGCACGCTGACTGCGGGGGGCCGCCTGCGACGCACCCCGCGCACCTGGCGCAGGTGACGCACCAGGGTCGGGTACGAGCCGGTGAAGCCCTCGGCCCGAAGGATCCGTTCGATCGAGGTGGCCAGCAGCTCGGGGTTGGCCTCGAGCAGCTGGGCCACCCGGGTCACCCAGTGCTCCGAGACCGCCGGGGTGTGGCCGGTCGGCGCCCCCCTCTTAGGTGGCGGGCCTCCCTTCTTCAGCCACGACGACACGGTGGCCGGGTGACAACCGAGCGCATCGGCGATCTGGCCGATGGTCCAGCCCTGGCGTCGAAGTGCGACGACGTCCATGTACTCCTCCTGAGTCAACATGACCGGTGGGGCCCTCCTGTCTCGGGGACATGTGCCAAGTCCCGAGGCTGGGGGGTTCCCCTCCGACAGTGGTGGATGGTCCCAGAGAGGGCAGAGCTCAGGTCAATCGCGAACTTCGATGATCATCTTTCGCGAACTTCGGTGATCGCTGACACTGGGTCTGTAACTCGCTCCTATGTCAAGCCGCCGCAGCAAGACCTTGGTCGGCGGAGTGGCCGGCAGGGAGCTGGGCGTCGCTCAGCAGCGCTCGGTAGACGACATCTGAGAGTCGACGTTTGAGGACCCGGATCGCTTCTTTGGTGGTGTCGCCGGCGTCTTTGCGCCGCTGGAGGTAGGTGCGTGCGTCGGGATGCCAGTGGGCCTGGGTGAGGGCGATTCTGTGGACGGCGCAGTTGAGTTGGCGGTTCCCGACCCGGCTGAGACGTTGGCGGGGATGGTTCGATGACCAGACCGGGACTGGGGCGGTTCCGCTGAAACGGGCGTAGGCATCTTTGGACTTGAACCGGCGGACATCGGCGGTCTCGCCGAGGATCTTCGCGGCGGTGAGGGTCCCGCAGCCGGGGATCTCGAGAAGGCTCGGTGCCTGCTCGGCGATCTTCTTGTCAAGGGCCATGAGGATCTCCCCATAGGCGGCCATGGGTTGTCCCCGGAGGCGGCCGGTGCTTCTCCCTGCGCGCGGCCACGGGTTCTCCCCGCGGATGGCCAGCAAGATTCCCCGGGGACGGCCACGGCGGGCCCGCCGCGGGTAGCCGTAGCCGGCCCGCCGAGAGCCCTGGAACCGACCCGCCGGGGTCCTGGCAGCGGTGCGGGGTGGTTCAGGTGAGTGGTGTGACGCCTCTGCCGGCGAGGGCGTCGGCGAGGCGCACGCTGTCGCCGTCGGTGACGATGACGTGCGCGTGGTGTAACAGGCGGTCGACCAGGGCCGTCGCGATGGTGCGGTCCATGAGCTGGTCGAACCCGGAGGGGTGCAGGTTGGTGCTGATAGCGAGGCTGCGACGTTCGTAGGCGGCGTCGACGAGGCGGTAGAGGCCTTCGGCGGCGTCAGCGGACAACGGCAGCAGGCCGATGTCGTCGACGATGACCAGCTCGGAGCGCAGGATGGGGGTGAAGGCCTTGGCGATGGTGTCGTCGACGCGGTGGCGGCGGACCAGGGCGCCGAGGTCCTCGACGGAGAACCACACGACTCGCAGCCCGGCGTTGATGGCCGCGTGGCCGAGGGCTTCGGTGAGGTGGCTCTTGCCGGTGCCCGACGGGCCGGCCACGACGACGTTCTCGTGTCGGTCGACCCATTCCAAGGAGCGCAGGGCGGTCTGGGTGGCCGGGGTGATCGAGGATCGGGTGGGGTCCCAGCTCTCGAAGGTCTTGCCGGCCGGGAACCGGGCGGCCTTGCGCCGGTTCTCGGTGCTGGACGCGTCGCGGCCGTCGATCTCGGCGAGGAGCAGGACCCGCAGCAGTTCGGCCGGTTCCCAGCGTTGCGCCTTCGCGGTCAAGAGGACCTCGGTGGCCTGCTCGCGGATGTAGCGCAGCCGGAGTCGGCGGCACAGTCCCTCGAGCTCGGCGAGGACCGCCTCGGACGGTCGGGCCTCGACCGGGCGGGCATCGGCGCCCCGGGTCACGACCGGCCCTCGCCGTCAGCCAGATCCGCAGCCTGCCCGTCACCGCCCGGCGCGACACCGCCCGGCGTGTCCCCAGATGGCGTGTCCCCGGCGGGGACGGTGCCGGCGGACAAGCTGCCGGCCGGCGGGATGCCCCCGGGCGGGTTCCCGGCCGGCGGGATGCCCGTGGGCGTGGCGCCGCCCAGGGTTGCGCCATCCGGTGTTGCACCGGCGGGCGTGGTGTTGGTGGGGGCGCCGAGGGCGACCCAGGGTGAGGTGCCGGGTTGCAGGGAGACAGGGGGGTCGGCCCGCTGTGGGGTGTCTGTGCGGGCGTCGAGGATGGAGGCGAGGTCCCCGGCCGCGAACCGGCCGGCGAACGCCGCGAGCCCGAGGGCTTTCTCGACCCGGCGCTCCCCGACGATGTGGGCGAGCTCGACGGCTTCGGCCATGCGGGCCTCGATGCCCCGGGCGCCGACCGCAGCGGCCTCGATCAGCCACCGGGCCGCTCCCTCACCGAGCGCCAGGAAGGCGGCCTCGTGGCGGTTGGTGGCCTTGGGTCGACGCTCGAGGGGGTCGCCGCTCCGGGGCGGGTAGTGCTCGTCGAGGATCGACGCCCCGCCCGGGCGGAGACGGGGATGGCGGGCGACCTCTTTCGCTCCGTCGGGACCCTCTGCGACGATCACCACGGCGTCCCCGGCGACACGGACCCACACCCTGGTGTCGCGCAGGGTGCAAGGGACGCTGTAGCGGGCGCCGCCGAAGTTGACCGTCGAGGACCACGACACCGCCCGGGACTCGCCGAACGCGACCGTGTAGGGCTCATCGGGCACCCGGTGCAGATGCTCACGCTCCACGCCGAGCATCTCGGCCGGCACCCGCCGGGTCAGCGCGTGCACCCGGGTGTTGAAGCGCTCCATGGCCGACCTGCACGCCTCCTCCAGCGCCGTGAACGACTCATAGGAGGCCAGGAGGTTGGCGTCGGTCGGGACCAGATCGGCCTTCGCGATCCGCACGGTCGACTCGCTGCCACCCTTGGACTCGGGGTCGGCCGGCACGCAGGTGCGGACCGACACCCCGTAGTAGACCGCGGCGGACACGATCTTCGGGTTGCGGACCGCGAGGCGGGCGACGTGACGGTCGGTCACGGTCTTCTCGTTGTCGGTCAGCAAGTAGGTGGGGGCGCCGCCGATCAGCCGCAAGCAGCGGTCCCACGCCCCGATCACCGACGGCAACGTCCGATCCGGGAGAGCCAGGATCACCCGGAAGCGCGACCACGCCAGCCACGCGCAGAACAACACCGTCTTGCGCCCCCCAACCACCGGGCCGTCACCGTAGTCCCACTGCAACCACAAGCCCGGCTCGGGGATCCACGGCTTGTAGGCCCGGCTGCTGGTCCGGCGCCACTCCCGCTTCAACGCGGCGACCACACGGCGGGTGGTGCGCTCCGAACCCCGGTAGCCGAGCGCTTCGAGCTTGCGGTGAGCCACATCCGCACGGATCCGGCCCTGCGAATCGCTGATCCACTGCAAGATCTTCGGGGCGAACGGGTCGCAGATCGACCCCCGCTCCGGTGCAGCCAGCCTCGAGGGGTCCAGCCCCGCGTCCCGGGCCGCCACGTAGCGGGCGACAGTGTGATGGTCAACCCCGCACAACATCGCGGCCGACCGCAACGACTGCGTGAGGTCATACGCCTCGAGCACTTCCATGATCGTCTCCTCGGGCAACATGAACCGGGCTCCTCCCAGGGCTGGACGACAGGTCAGCGCCGTCGATCACAGTCCGGGAGGAACCCCCAACTGGTGGACCACCCGCCCCGGGCCCAAGGCGGGACCCCCACAACCCGGCCCGGGGAAAACCCGTGACCGTCCGCGGGGACTTCAGGTGGCCATCCGCGGGGAACCCCGATTACCGCCTACGGGGAGGATGCCATGGCCGTCGTCACTTCTCGGCGATCTCGGCCTCGAGGGCCTTGACCTCGGCGGTCAGCGTCTCGCAGCGCTCGAGCAGTGACCGGGCCAGGCGGGCGACGGTCCCGTTCCTGCCTTCGAGGTGCC
>JAKARG010000200.1 GCA_021819345.1 Actinomycetes bacterium
CGGCCAGCGGTCCGGCCTGGGCGGCGGTGGCCTGCGCCTTGTCGGTGTCGGCCTGGTAGCCGGCCCTGGCGACGGCGGTCTGGCGCTCGTACTCGGCCTGGTTGCGCCGGGAGAGCTGCTCGGCTTCGGCCGAGGCCTGGTCTGCCTGGGCCTGGGCGACCCTCGCAGCTCGTTGGACCTCGGCGACGTGCGGGGCGGCGAGCGCCTTGATGTAGCCGGAGCCGAGGTCGTCGATGCTCTCGATCTGGAGCGCGTCGACCACCAGGCCGATCTTCGACATCTCGATCTTCGATGCATCCAGGGCCTCCTCTGCGAGGCGCTGGCGCTCACGGATGATCTCCTCCACGGTCATCGACCCGATGATCGAGCGGAGGTGGCCGGCGAAGATCCGCCCGGTGAGCACGCTCATCTTGTCCTCGCTGCCGAGGAAGCGCTGAGCGGCGTTGGCGATGCCTTCGGGGTCGGCCCCGACCTTGAAGGCGATCACTGCCCTGACGTTGACCGCTATGCCCTGCTTGGTCACGCACTCCTCGGCGACCTCGGCTTCTTGCATCGAGAGAGTCAGGTAGCTCACCCGCGAGCTGAACGGCAGCACGAAGGCGCCATGGCCGATCACGATCTTGAACGGGAGGTTCCCCCTCCTGGCCCCGCTGACGAGCATCGCCTCGTCGGGCCGGGGTACGTGCCAACCGAACACCTGATCTCCTTCCCCCCGCAGGAGCGGGACGATCCCGCGCCAAGCTCAGATCGAGGCCCAGTCCGAGAAGACGGTCACCTGGACCACTCGGCCGGGGCGAGCGCTCACCACCATCACCTGGGTGCCCTGCTCGATCGGCTCGTCACCGTAAGCGATGAAGGACTCCGAGCCGCCACGGATCGGCAGCTGCACCTCGCCGGGACGACCTGCTCCGGCGATCCGCATCGTGACCTGACCTACCTGCCCGATCAACTGATCGCCCACGAAGGACACGCCGGCCACCATAGCCATCACTCGCTGCGAAGGTGGACCCGAGCGACGGGAAGAAGGCCAGCCGACGCCAGCCGGCACCCGGGTCGCCGCGCTCAGGCATCCACCTCCCGCTCGTAGACCTGGTTGGCGTACTCGTCGAGCGCAGCCTCGCAGCGACAGATCGCCGCAGCCGCCCGGCCCACACCCTCGGCGCGCAGCACGTCGCGGGCCCGGACCTTGTCGAACCAACCCTTCAGCTTCAACAGGTCCACGTCGTTCTCCTCGAGCTCGGCGAAGCTGAAGTGGTCCGCCTCGTGCTCCTTGCCCACCTGGCGGAGGAAGTCCTCGCAGCGGTCGACGATCTCCTCGTACTCGTCGTCACGAGCGGCATTGAACTGGGCGACCAACCCCTCCTCGCCGGCGAGCACCTCGCTACCGAGCAGGAGCGCGGTCCCGTCCATCTCGAGGATCTCGCTGCGCAGGCGACGCATGGCCCGCTCCGCTGCGGGCGACGCAGGCAGCGCAGCCACCGAGCCCTGCAGGTAGACGGCTCCGAGCCCCTTGAGACGACGCCAGACCCCAGCCCGCAGCCGCGACGGCTCGCTCGGGACGCGGTAGACGAGCAGCAGCCAGCGGGCCCCCCCCGCACCGGCCGGCTCCGCAGCGTCGTCCCCGGCGGGGCTCCGAGCTGCCTGGGAGCCCACCGGGCCCCCCACACCTGCGGGGCTGGCCCGCCCCGCAGGGCGAGGGCTCACCAGCCTTCCGGTCCAGGAGGCACGTCGACAGCCATCTCCTGGAGCGCCTCGAGTGGCACGAGATCGAGGGTGCGCTCGTGGGTCGAGGCGAGCACGACGAAGCAGGCACAACCATCCCGATAGGCCCTCAGCCAGTTGGATGCGGTGACGCACCAGCGGTCACCGGGGCGCAGGCCCGGGAACCCCCAGACGGGCGCCGGCGTCGACAGGTCGTTCCCGATCCGCCGTTGGTGCTCGAGGAACTCGGCGGTCACCACGGCGCAGATGCAGTGGCGGCCGGCGTCTTCCTCCCCGGTGTTGCAAGATCCGTCCCGGTAGAAGCCGGTGAGCGGATCGGTGCCGCAAGCCTCGAGTTCACCCCCGAGCACGTTGGATGCCACCCCGAGATCCTGGCACGACCGAGCGGTTGGCGCCGCTGGTCGAGGGTGGGCTCGGCCGAGAGCCTTCGCCGCAGGGCGGACGGAGCGGGGCGGTGGGGCGCAGGGCGGGGCGGCCACGGCGCCGGCGGGGCGGGGCAGACCCCGGCCCAGTAGGGGCCGGCGGGGCGGGGCAGACCCCGGCCCAGTAGGGGCCGGCGGAGCGGAGCGATCCTTGGCGCCAGGGGCCGGTGGGGCGGGAACCGCAAGGGAGGGGCCGGCGACCCGCCGGCCCCTCCTTGGGTGCTCCGATCCCTGGTGGGAGATCGCTTATTGGGGAGGACCTGCCTGCAGGGTGACGGTTGCGTTGCCGTGGGCCCCGCTGGAGGTCACGTACCCGAAGGTCACCTTCTCGCCCACCCGGGTGCCGAGCATCTGCTGGGTGAGCCCCGCCGGGGAGGTCACGCTGCGGCCGTCGATGCTCGTGATGATGTCGTACTGGGCCAGCCCGGAGCTCGCCGCCGCCGTCCCGGGGATCACCTCGACGATCGCCGCCCCGGAGCTGGTCGGCGGGCTGGTCGGGGTCCCGGAGGTCCCGCCGAAGCCGCCGAAGCCGCCGAAGGAAGAGGCCCCACCGCTGTAGAGGTCGGCCGGGGTGGTCACCTCGACCCCGAGGAAGGGGGTGGCGCCGACGTGCACCGTGCTCGACGAGTGACCGGCCTCGATCTGCTTGGCGATCCGCAGCGCCCGGTCGATCGGGATCGAGAAGCCCTGGGTGGCCGAGGTGGAGGGGGTGTCGAAGGTGAACGAGCCGTCGGTCGACGCCGCGGTGTCCATCCCGATCACCTGCCCCTGGGAGTTGACGAGCGGGCCGCCGGAGTCACCCGGGCGGATGTCGGCGTTGGTCTCGACCATGTCGTGGAGGTGCTCGACGGTGCCGGTGCCGGAGTCGCTGGCCTCGATCGACTGACCGAGGGCGGTGATCGACCCCCCGGCCACGCTCGGGGTCCCCCCGACGCCGCCGGCGTTGCCGATCCCGACGATCGGCTCTCCGACCCGCAGGCCCGAGGAGCTGCCGAGCTTGACCGTGCTCAGCCCCGAGGCGTGCTCGAGCTGGAGGACCGCCACGTCGTCGGTGTGGTCGTAGCCGACGACCTTCGCCCGGTAGGTCCGGCCGTTTCCGAGGTCGGTGACCGAGATCGCCGTCTCCCCCTCGATGACGTGGTTGTTGGTGAGCACCTCGCCGCTCGAGGTGAGCACCATGCCGGTTCCGGCGGCCTCCTCGCTCTGGTAGGCGAGCTGGGTGTTGATGTCCACCAGGCCCGGGTCGACGCTCTTGGCGATCGCGGTCACGTCCGCGGGGCTACCGGCCGAGGTCGACACCGAGCTGCCCCCGCTCGACGAGGAACCGCTCGAAGAGCCGAAGCCGCTCGAGCCGAAGCCGCTCGAGCCGGACGTCCCGCTCACCCCGCCTCCGCTCGTGCCGCTGGATGGGGCCACGGCCGCAGGCTGGGAGGCACCTCCGCCGATCCCGAGCCCGATGCCCACCCCGGCGCCGCCGACGATCAGGGCGCCGGCGGTGAGCAGGGCCACGACCGCGCCCGCCCGACGACGGCGGCGGTTGCCCGGCTCCTGGTCGTATCCACCCGGACCGTACCCGTAGGCGGGCCCTCCGGGACCGTAGCCGCCCCAACCCCCGCCGCCCTGACCATAGCCGGGCTGGGGCCCGGGACCCCACGCTCCGCCGCCCCACTGGCTTCCCCACGGGGCGCCCTGTCCCCACTGGCCGGGCTGACCGGCCTCACCGGGGTGACCGCCAGCGGGTGCCGGTTGCCCGGGAACCTGGCTACCGGCGGGATGCCATCCGGCGCCTGGAGGCGGCCAGGATCCCCCCGGCGCCGCGGACCAGGGACCGGGGGGCGGCACCGGGCTGGCGGGCTGAGCCGACCATGGGCCTCCAGCACGAGCTGCTCGCTCGGTCTCCTCCGGTCGTGATCCGCTCGGGCGGGGAGCGCCCTCGGGCTCGCCGGAGCGCTCCGGGGCGCTCCCCGACCAGCCGGTCCCGGTGGCCTGCGGCGCCGGGTCGGGGCGGCTCGGACCTTCGCCACCTCCGGTGCCGGCGCCGGCTGGGGCCTGAGCGTGCCAGCCCGAGCCCTCTACCTCTCCCGCCTCCGGAGGCTGCCCGGTCGGCTGGTTTCGGATCTCGTCCTCGTTGGCCATGGCTACCACTCCTCGGGGTGTCTCACGGTTGCTACCACCAGATCTTGCTGGTACCAGTTATGCCCACCTCCCTGAGGCCTCGCTGAGAAGGCCCTAGGAGCTCGATGGGAAGCAGGCGGGTTCGGCGAAGCGCACCGCTGCGGCCATACTGCCCTGTCGTGGCAGCTTCGTACCCTGTGCTCGTCAGCTCCGAGACCGACCCTGACCGCCTCCGCGCCCTGGGCGGGCTGTCGGTGGGCTCCCTCCCCGCCGTGACGGTCCCCCCGTCCGCCACCTCCGGACCCGATGGCTCCGATGCGCTCATCGTCGATCGAGCTGCTCTTTCCCCAGAGTTGGAGGACTGGCTGGAAAGGGTGGCCCGATCCGGGGCGAGCGTCCTGCGCCTCGTCGCCCCGTGCGCCCCGAGCGTCTTCCCCGACGCAGAGTGGTTCCTCCAGGTAACCGACGCCGGCAGGCCCTGGGCCAGCCGCCTCCCCCAGGAGTGGCCGGTGAGCGCCTCGTGGAGCCCGCTCGTCCCCGGGCCGGATGAGGAGGTCCTGGCGGTGGTGAGCGTCGGGTTCTCCGACCGGCCGGTCCTCTGCCGGCGGGCGCTCGGCGCCGGGCAGGTGGTCACCTGCGCCCTCGGGGACACCGCCAGCCTGCGCTCCCCCGAGCTGCGACGCCTGCTGTCACGCCTGCTCCGAGCCCGCCGCAGCAGCGATCGCCGGCTCGGCATCGCCGTAGTCGGCTACGGCCCTCTCGGGGGGATGGGCTTTCACCACGGGCTCGGGGCCACCACCACCGAGGGCCTGGAGCTCGTCGCCGTCGCCGACACCTCGGTCGAGCGGTTGAAGACCGCCGAAGCGGAGCTCCCCGGGGTGAGCACCTACGACGACCTCGACCTGCTCGCCGCTGACGGGGAGGTCGACGTGGTCGTCGTGGCCACCCCCCCCTCGACCCACCCGGAGCTGGTCGAGGTGTTCCTCCGGGCGGGCAAGCACGTCGTGTGCGAGAAGCCGCTTTGTTTCACCCCGGCCCAGGCGGACCACCTGATCGAGCTGGCCGCCTCCGCAGGCGTCGTGCTGACCGTCCACCAGAACCGCCGCTGGGACCCCGATTTCCTCGCTGCACGCTCCCTGGTCGAGTCCGGGCGCCTCGGGGACCTGTTCAACATGGAGACCTTCGTCGGGGGGTTCGAGCACCCTTGCCGCGCCTGGCACTCCGAGGTGAGCATCTCGGGGGGGGCCATCTACGACTGGGGAGCCCACTACCTCGACTGGACCCTCCTGCTCATGGGTGACGACCCAGTGCGGGTGACCGCCGCCGGCCACAAGCGGGTGTGGCACGACGTGACCAACGAGGACCAGGTCCGCGTGCGGCTCACCTGGTCCGACGGGCGAGAGGCCGAGTTCGTCCACAGTGACGTCGCTGCGGTCCGCCGACCGAAGCTCTACCTGCAGGGCACCAGGGGAACCCTCGTGGGGCACTACCGACCCCTGGTCACCGAGTCGATCGTTCCGGGCATCGGCTACCGCCGCCTGGTCGCCCACCACGCCGAGGCCCCGGCCGAGCTCAGCCTTGCCAGCTACACCGGTAGCGCCGGGATCGCCGAGGAGCGGGTGCCGCTGCCGGCCCCGGCCGAGTTCCCGTTCCACGCCAACCTGGCCGACCACCTGCTGCTCGGCGAGCCGCTCGCCGTGCCCGTCGAGTCGGTCCGCAACGTCATCGCCGTGCTCGACGCCGCGCAGCGCTCCCTCGGGGCTGGGGGCAGGGCCGTGGAGCTCGGGGGCAGTGCGTGAGCCCGGCGGGGCCGGCGTGAGCCCGGCGGGGCCGGCGTGAGCCCGGCGGCAGGGCGTCGGCGCGCCGGGGCCAGAGATGTCTTTCGGTTCGTCGGCGGGAGCTCCGACGGCTCCCGCCAGAGCGGCGCCAGACGGGCCGGCGGCGACAGCCGGTGCCGGCCCGAGCGGTC
>JAKARG010000201.1 GCA_021819345.1 Actinomycetes bacterium
GGGGCGCTCGCCACGCGCCACATCCCCGTCGAGCGCCGCAGCGACCTGCAGCGCAGCCTGGTGCGCTCGCATGCCGCAGGGACCGGCCCGGAGGTGGAGACCGAGGTGGTGCGGGCCATGACCCTCCTGCGCCTGCGGACCCTGGCGTCGGGGCGCACCGGCGTCCGACCGGTCGTCGCGCAGGGCTACGCCGCCCTGCTCAACGCCGGGGTCACCCCGGTGGTGCCCGAGCACGGCTCGCTCGGCTGCAGCGGCGACCTGGCCCCGCTCGCCCATGTGGCGATGGTCCTCACCGGGGAGGGCGAGGGGAGGGGGCCCGACGGCGTCCTGCGCCCGGCCCTCGAGCTGCTCGCCATCGCCCGGGTCGAGCCGGTGATCCTCGCCGAGAAGGAGGGCCTGGCCCTGATCAACGGGACCGACGGCATGCTCGGGATGCTCGTGCTCGCCCTGGCCGACCTGCGGCTGCTGGCCCGCACCGCGGACCTGGCCGCCGCGATGAGCGTCGAGGCGCTGCTCGGCACCGACCGGGTGTTTGCTCCCGAGCTGCACTTCCCGCTGCGCCCCCACCCCGGCCAGCAGGCCTCGGCGGACAACATCTGGAGACTGCTCGAGGGGAGCCAGATCGTCGCCTCCCACCGGGAGGGTGACACCCGGGTCCAAGACGCCTACTCGCTGCGCTGCGCACCCCAGGTCGCCGGGGCGGTTCGCGACACGATCGCCCACGCCACGATGGTCGCCGGAAGGGAGCTGGCCTCCTCGATCGACAACCCGGTCGTGCTGGCCGACGGCCGGGTCGAGTCCAACGGCAACTTCCACGGGGCCCCGGTCGGCTACGTGTGCGACTTCCTCGCCATCGCCGCGGCCGACCTGGCGTCGATCAGCGAGCGGCGCACCGACCGGATGCTCGACGTGGCCCGCTCCCACGGCCTGCCGCCGTTCCTCGCCGGCGACCCCGGTGTCGACTCGGGCCACATGATCGCCCAGTACGCCCAGGCCGGCATCGTGAGCGAGCTCAAGCGCCTCGCGGTGCCGGCGAGCGTCGACTCGATCCCGAGCTCGGCGATGCAGGAGGACCACGTCTCGATGGGCTGGTCGGCGGCGCGCAAGCTGCGCCGCTCGGTGGCCGGCCTCACCCGGGTCCTCGCGGTGGAGCTGCTCAGCGCAGCGCGCGCTCTCGACCTGCGGGAGCCGCTGCGGCCATCGCCGGCGACGGCGGCGGCCAGGGACTCGCTTCGCGAGCTGGTCGACGGTCCCGGGCCCGACCGGTTCATGGCGCCGGAGATCGAGGCAGCCGTGGAGGCGGTCCTCGACGGGCGGCTGGTGCACGCCGCCGAAGCTGTGGCCGGCCCGCTGCGGTGAGCACCGCCGAAGGGGCCGGCAGGAGCTGGTGGTGCGAGCTGGCCTGGCTCGGAGGTCCCGACGCCACCTCGGGGGTCCTGCTCGAGACCGGCTCCGGCGGGCGCCTCGCCCGGGTGACCGCCGGGGTCGCCGAGGCCCCGCCGGACGCTGGCGCGCTGCGTGGCCTCACCCTCCCCGGCCTCGTCAATGCCCACTCCCACGCCTTCCACCGGGGTCTGCGGGGACGCACCCAGACCGGCGGGGGGAGCTTTTGGACCTGGCGGGAGACGATGTACGCCCTCGCCGGCCGGCTCGACCCGGAGCGCTACCTGGCGCTCGCCACCGCCGCCTATGCCGAGATGGTGCTCGCGGGGATCACGACGGTCGGCGAGTTCCACTACCTGCACCACGACCCCTCCGGCCGGCCGTACTCCACCGACGCGATGGGCGAGGCGATCGTCGAGGCCGCGGCGCGCGCCGGCATCCGCCTCACCCTGCTCGACACCTGCTACCTGTGGGGAGGCATCGGTCGGGAGCCCGACTCGGTGCAGCGCCGCTTCTCCGACGGGATCGTGGGGGAGTGGGCGCGGCGGGTCGAGCGCCTCGACGAGGGCCCCGAGCTGCGCGTCGGCGCAGCCGTGCACTCGGTGCGCGCCCTCGACCCGGGAGCTATCTCCGTGGTCGCGTCCTGGGCGGGGGAGCGGGGCGCACCGCTGCACGCCCACGTGAGCGAGCAGCCGGCCGAGAACGAGGCCTGCATCGCGGCCTACGGGCTCACCCCGACCGCCCTGCTCGCCGAGCAGGGGGCCCTCGGGGGCGACTTCACCGCGGTGCACGCCACCCATCTCGACGCCGGCGACCTCGGGCTCCTCGGCTCCTCGGGATCGTCGGTCTGCTTCTGCCCGACCACCGAGAGGGACCTCGCCGACGGGATCGGGCCGGCCGGCGAGCTGCGAGCCGCTGGAGCCCGCCTCTGCCTGGGCAGCGACAGCCACGCGGTGGTGGACCTGCTGGAGGAGGCCAGAGGCGTCGAGCTCGACGAGCGCCTCGCCACCGGGCGCCGGGGCGGGCACCACCCCGCCGAGCTGCTCGCCGACGCCACCGCTCGGGGGGCGGAGTCGCTCGGCTGGCCGGGCGGCGGCCGGCTCGTCCCCGGCTCGCCGGCCGACTGGTGCACCCTCGACACCCGGCACCCCTGCCTGGCGGGCACCTTCGGGCCGAGCGGGGCCGGGGCGGCGGCGGCGGTGGTCTTCGCCGGGGTCGCTGCGGCGGTCACCGACGTGGTGGTCGCGGGACGCCCGGTCGTCACGGGAGGTCGGCACGTCGTCATCGAGGACCCCGGGGCGGCCCTGGCCGCGGCGATCGAGGCCGCCTGGGGTGAGTGACCTGGGGTGAGTGACCTGGTGGGGCTCGGCGTCGACCTCGGGTCGACCGGCACGCAGCGACCGGGGGCGCCGGGGTGAGCGCCGCCGGGGACGCCGGGCGAGGCGACCGGGGCTCCTCGCTGCTGCTCACCGGCATCGGCGAGCTGACCACCGGCGAGCCGGATGGCCGCTGCGCCGGCCCGGCGGCGCTGCTGGTCGAGGACGGGGTGGTCGCTTGGAGCGGTCCGGCGGGCGAGGTGCCCGAGGCGGCCGGCGCCTCGCGGGTGGACCTCGCCGGGCGCGCCGTGGTCCCCGGGTTCGTCGACAGCCACACCCACCTCGTGTTCGCCGGGCACCGGGCAGCGGAGTGGGAGGCACGGATGTCCGGGCGGCCCTACGTCGCGGGCGGGATCCTCACCACGGTCTCCGCCACCCGGGCGGCGAGCGACGCCGAGCTCGCCGCCGGCGCCCGCCGGCTCGCCGCGGAGGCCCTCCGCTCCGGTACGACCACCCTCGAGGTGAAAAGCGGCTACCGCCTGGAGGTCGACGGGGAGCGCCGCTTGTTGGAGGTGGCCGGCGCCGTCACGACCGAGACCACCTTCCTCGGGGCCCACGTGGTGCCCCCCGAGCACGCCGGCCGACCCGACGACTACGTCGAGCTGGTCGCCGGCGAGATGCTCTCCGCCTGCGCCCCCCACGCCCGCTGGGCCGACGTGTTCTGCGAGCGGGGTGCCTTCGACGCCGACCAGGCCCGCCACGTGCTCGGCGCCGCGGCGGAAGTCGGCCTCGGGCTCCGGGTGCACGCCAACCAGCTCGGCCCCGGCCCGGGGGCCGCGCTCGCCGCCGAGCTCGGAGCGGCGTCGGTGGACCATTGCAGCTATCTGGACGACGCCGACCTGGAGGCGCTCGCCGCCTCGGGAACCATCGCCACTCTTCTGCCGGTCGCCGAGCTGTCCACCCGCTCGCCCCGCCCCGACGCCCGCCGCCTGCTCGACGCCGGCGTGCGGGTCGCCCTGGCGACCGACTGCAACCCGGGGACGAGCTTCACGACCTCGATGCCGCTGGTGATCGCCCTGGCGGTGGCCGAGATGGGCATGACCTTCGACGAGGCGCTCCAGGCGGCGACCGCCGGCGGGGCCGAGGCCCTGCGCCGCAGCGATATCGGTCGGCTCACCCCCGGGTGCGGCGCCGACCTGGTGGTCCTCGAGGCCCCGACCGCCGTCTGGCTCGGCTACCGGCCTGGGGTCGACCTGGTCGCAGCGGTGGTCCGGGGCGGCGAGCTGGTCGCCGGCGCCTGGCCGGCGGCGGCTGGCTGACACCGCCGTCGGACCTGGTCCGCAGGGGTCGGGGCGACGCGCTCCGGGGCGAGCATCACCCGGTTCGATCGGTCCGATCCGGCCCCGAGCAGTATGGTCTCGCTCCGTGCTCAGCGCGAGGGGTATCGGCTTCTCGCGCGACGGCGAGGTCGTCTTGGACGGCGTGTCGTTGTCGGTCGGCCCGGGGAGCCGCCTCGGGGTGGTCGGGCCCAACGGGATCGGCAAGACGACCCTCTTGCGGATCCTCGCCGGTGAGCTCGAGGCGGAGCGGGGCAGCGTCGAGCGCGCCCCGGCGTCGCTCGCCGTCGGCCTGTTCACCCAGGAGCCCGACACCCGACCGGGCGAGACCCTTGCCGGCTACCTCGCCCGGCGGACCGGGGTGGAGGCCGCTGGCTCCGAGCTCGACCGACTGACCGCCCGGCTGGCCGAGGACCCCGAGGCGCTCGACGCCTACTCCGAGGCGCTGGAGCGCTTCGTCGCTCTCGGGGGCGGCGACTTCGAGGCCCGGGCGGCTGCCGCCTGCGCCGAAGTCGGCCTGCCCCCCGAGCGGATGGGGGCGGCGGTCGCCGAGCTGTCGGGTGGCCAGGGTGCCCGGGCTCGGCTGGCAGCGGTGCTGCTCGCCCGCTTCGACGTGCTCCTGCTCGACGAGCCGACCAACGACCTCGACTTCGAGGGGCTGGAGCTGCTCGAGGGCTTCCTCGGCTCGCTGCCCGGCGCAGTGGTCACGGTGAGCCACGACCGGGCGTTCCTCGACCGGGCGGTGACCCGGGTGCTCGAGATCGAGGAGCACACCCACCGCGGGGTGGAGTACGCCGGAGCGTGGAGCGAGTACGTGGAGCGCCGGGCCTTGGCTCGCAGCCAGGCCGGAGCGGCCCACGAGGCGTGGCTCGCCGAGCGCCGACGGCTCCAGGAGCGGATCCGCACCCAGCGCGCCTGGTCGGAGGAGGGCGCCCGCAAAGCGGCGCGCAAGCCCAAGGACAAGGACCGGGCTCAGCAGGGCTGGCGGGTCAACCGGACCGAGAAGCAGGCCTCCAAGGTGCGCCGCTCCGAGAAGGCCCTCTCCCGGCTCGGCACACTGGAGAAGCCGTGGGAGGGCTGGGACCTGCGCCTGGAGCTGTCCCCGGCCGCACGCAGCGGCGAGCTGGTCTCGGCGCTCGACGCAGCGGTGCTTCGCAGGGGTGACTGGAGCCTCGGGCCGGTGGACCTGGAGCTGCACTGGGCCGACCGGATGGCGATCACCGGTCCGAACGGCGGGGGCAAGTCCACGCTCATGGCCCTGCTCACCGGGCGGCTCGCCCCCGACGAAGGTCGGGCGAGGGTGGGGCCCTCGGTGATCTTCGGGGAGCTCGACCAGCGCCGGGCGCAGCCGGCCCCCGGGGCCAGCCTGCTCGAGGCCTTCGTAGCGTTGACCGGCGCCGGCGTCGAGGAGTCACGCTCCACCCTCGCCAAGTTCGGCCTGACGGCGCGCGAGCTGCGGCGGGCATGGGGAGGACTTTCCCCCGGGGAGCGGACCCGCGCGCGCCTGGCGGCCCTCGTCCTCGCCGGCACCAACTGCCTGGTCCTCGACGAGCCCACCAACCACCTCGACCTGCCGGCGATCGAACAGCTCGAGGCGGCCCTCGGCGAGTACCCCGGCACCCTCCTCGTGGTCACCCACGACCGCTGGCTGCTCGAGGTGGTGAGCTTCGGGAGGGCCGTGCGGGTGGCCGACGGCAAGGTGGAGGAGCTGGAAGGTCCCTAGGATGCGGCTCCCGTGAAGATCTACACCCGCCGCGGCGACGACGGCACGACCGGCCTGCTCTACGGGGGCCGGGTCCGCAAGATCTCCGCGGTGGTCGCCGCCAACGGTGCGGTCGACGAGGCCCAGGCCGCCCTCGGCGCAGTGCGGGCCGAGGTCGAGCGGGGCTCGGAGCTCGACGTCCTGCTGGTCGGTGTCGAGCGCGACCTCTACGTGCTCATGGCCGAGCTCGCCACGGCGCCGGCCAACCGCCACAAGCTGAGCGACGGGACGAGCCGGGTCGACGCGGCCATGGTCCGTTCGCTCGAGGAGCAGATCGACCGGCTCACCGAACGCTTCCCGCCGATCAGCGACTTCGTCGTCCCCGGCCACGACCGGGTCTCCGCGCTGCTCGACGTCGCCCGCACGGTAGTGCGCCGGGCGGAGCGGGCGGCGCTGGTCGCCGAGGGCGCCGGCGTCGAC
>JAKARG010000202.1 GCA_021819345.1 Actinomycetes bacterium
CCGCACAGATCCGCTGATCCGCCAGGTCCAAGTCGACCCCCCCGCCCGGCGAGTGCGCTGTGTCACCTGCGATGCCGCCTGGCAAGCCGCCACTGGGACCGCCAGCGGCCGTCGGCCCAACGAGCGGCGGCCGGCATGACCCGCCTGCTCATCGTCGGGGGCAGCGACGCCGGCATCAGCGCCGGCCTGCGAGCCCGGGAGCTCGCACCCGACGTCGAGGCGACCCTGGTCGTCGCCGACGCCTACCCCAACTACTCGATCTGCGGGATCCCCTACCACCTCTCGGGCGAGGTTCCCGACTGGCGCTCCCTCGCCCATCGCAGCCAAACCGACCTGGAGACTGCCGGGCTGGAACTCCTCCTCTGCCACACCGCCCGCCAGATCGACCCGGTCGCCCAGAAGCTCACGGTCACCGACCCGGCCGGCGCCGAAGTGGCCCTCGCCTACGACACCTTGGTGGTGGCCACCGGGGCCACCCCTCTCCGCCCCCCGATTGCCGGTCTGGATCGTCTCGGTGCGACCGAGGGGGTGCACCTGTTGCACACCATGGACGACACCTTCGCCGTCGCCGACACCCTCACCCGCCGCACCGCCGAGCGGGCGGTGATCGTGGGCGCCGGCTACATCGGCATGGAGATGGCCGACGCGCTCACCGTCCGAGGCCTGGCGGTCACCGTGGTCGAAACTCTGCCCCAGGTGCTCCCCACCGTCGACCCCGAGCTCGCCGCCCTCGTCGAGGCCGAACTTGTCGGCCACGGCGTCGAAGTCGTCACCGACACCACCGTCACCGAGATCCACCATACCGGCGGGGAACTGCACGTGAGTGGAGCTGGAGGGTTCGCCCGCAGCGCGGACCTGGTGCTGGTCGTGGTCGGTGTGCGCCCCGACACCACTCTCGCCACCGCTGCGGGGGCGACCATCGGCGCTCGGGGGGCGCTCGCCGTGGACCGGCGCATGCGCACCAACCTGCCGGGCGTGTACGCGGCCGGGGACTGTGTCCACACCTACCACCGCGTCCTCGACGCCGACGCCTATCTGCCGCTCGGCACCACCGCCCACAAGCAAGGCCGGGTCGCCGGCGAGAACGCGGTAGGCGCGGAGCGGACATTCGCCGGCTCGCTCGGCACCCAAGTCGTGAAGATCTTCGACCTGACCATCGCCCGCACCGGCCTGCGCCACCATGAAGCCGCCGCCGCCGCCGGCCTCGCCCCCCGGACGGTGCCCGTCACCTTGGATGACCACAAGGCGTACTTCCCCGGCGCCCAACCAGTGCACGTGCGCATCACCGGCGACACCCGAACCGGCCGGCTCCTCGGCGTCCAGATGCTCGGCGCCCTCGCCACCGGCGTTGCCAAACGCATCGACACCGCGGCCACCGCCCTCTACCACCACATGAGCGTCGAGGAGCTCTCCGACCTCGACCTGTCCTACACCCCACCCCTCGGCTCACCCTGGGACGTCCTCCAAGCCGCCGCCCAGGCGTGGGCCTCGGACTCACACCCTGCGACGCCGAAGGCTCCCGGTCCATGACCTCACCCGAGCGCGGCTTCACCCGCCGGCACGACCGCTGAGCGCCCGGGCAAGGCGAGCTTGCGTGGCCCGGCCGCCCCCCTGGCCCGAGACGGGCCGCCGTGCCCGTGGACACGGCCCCCGGCCGGACACCTGGCCCCTGGCGCCACACGTGCCGGTTGGGCGGCTGATTCCCCCAGCGGGGACGGGGCGTTTCCGGACAGGGTGAGAGGACCGGGGACGCGGGAGGGAGGGACGCGCGCTGTCCTGGTGCGCGGTCCCGGGTAGGTGGTCCCCGGCGAGCTGCGCGTGCCGAGCGGTACGGCCAGGTGGTCCTGCACCCGTCACGACAGCCCGGCCAGGGCCGGCCCGTCTCGGGCTAGGCTAGGGCCGCAGCCCGGGCCAGCTCCCGCCTACCGGCCAGCCTGGCGGCCAGGTGCCACGGGCCACGGGCCACGGGCCACGGGCCCAGCTGGCCAGGAGCGCCCCGCCCTGGCGTCGATCCGGCTCGCTGAGCGCGAGCTGCCTCCCCAATAGGCGACCTCTGCCCGAAGCACTATACTCAAACGATCATGAGAGCAGTTGATCATGACAACGAGGCCGGGTCCCGGGTGGCCAAGGCGGCGCTCTTCGACGCTCTGGCCGATGTGGCGGGTGCGCTCTCGGCAGGTCGGCGGGTGGAGATCGTGGACCTTTTGGCCCAAGGTGAGCGATCGGTGGAGGAGGTGGCGGGCGAAACCGGCCAGAGCCTGGCCAACGCGTCGCACCACCTACGCGCCTTGGCCCGCTCCGGCCTCGTGCGCTCGCGCCGGGAGGCCACCCGGATCTACTACCGCTTGGCCGGAGTGGAGGTCGAGGAGCTCTGGGCAGCGCTGCGAAAGGTGGCGGAGGCCGAGCGTGACGACCTCGGTCGGCTTGCCGGCACCTACCTCGGCCCGATCGACGACCTCGAGGTCGTGAGCCGCTCGGAACTGATCGAGCGGCTGAAGGCCGGTGCGGTGACGGTGCTCGACGTGCGCCCGGTGGCCGAGTATCACGCCGGGCACATCCCCGGAGCACGTTCCGTTCCTCTCGGAGACCTGGGCGTAGCGCTCGGCGAGCTTCCGCCCGACCTCGAGGTCGTGGCCTACTGCCGCGGCCCGTACTGCGTCTTCGCCCCTGCCGCGGTGCGCGCACTGCGCAGCGCCGGCTTCGCTGCGCAACGTCTGGAGGACGGCTTCCCCGAGTGGCGCCGGGCGGGGCTTCCGGTCGCCGTGGGAGACGACCCGGGCCAGCTGCGTTCCCGACCGACGCTCCCCCGGGGGGCCCGGCGCCGCAGCGGCGCGCCCGGCTGAACCGACCGGGGCAATCAACACCGGCGATGCGGATGCGTGTGTCGCGCCGCTATCCTCAAGTATTCGTATGACTATCTTAGGAGGAAGGTCCATGGGGATCGAGATCTGTTCACTTCGAAGCGCCGAGCTCGGGAATGCTGCCCATGTCGTCATCGAGCGCGACTCGGGTGTGGCGGTGGTGATAGACCCGGTGCGCGACGTCGGCCAGTACCTCGAGGTCGCGGTCGGCAGCTCGGTCGAGCTGGTCTGGGCGCTCGAGACGCACGTGCACAACGACTTCGTCTCGGGCTCGCGCGAGCTGGTCGCGGCGAGCAGCATTCGACTCGGCGCAAGCGGGGAGGCCGATCTGCGTTACCCCTACGAGCAACTCGGCGACGGCGACGACGTCGAGATCGGCTCCTTCTCTCTGCGGGTGCTCGCCACGCCGGGTCATACCCCCGAGCACCTCGCCTACCTCCTCATCGATTCATCCGGAGAGCCTCAGGCGCTCTTCTCGGGTGGGGCGCTCATGGTCGGCACCGCGGCGCGTACCGACCTGTTCGGCCCTGCGCTCTCCTGGCGCTTCGCTCACGACTTGGAGCGCTCGCTCAGAGGAAGGATCCTCGAGCTCCCCGACCACGTCGTCGTCTACCCGACGCATGGTGGCGGGTCGTTCTGCGCAGTCGGTGCCGACAGCGCGCTCACCACCACGATCGGCGCCGAACGGGTAGCGAATCCGCTCGCCACGGCCAGGTCCTCGCGGCAGTTCGTGACGCGGGCTCTCACCGCCGGTCCTTATCCCGCCTACTACGCCCGGATGCGCAGCCTCAACCAGGCCGGCGCGCCTCTCCTCGGACCGAAGCTGCCCGCTCCGCCGGCCCTCAGCCTCGGTGAGGTCGACATCTGGCTCGCCCAGGGCGCACTCGTGGTCGACGTGCGTCCTGCGGAGTCATTCCGCCGTGGGCACATCCCGAAGAGCCTGGCGGCGGGAGCCGACGGCAACGTGTCGGGCTGGGTTGGCTGGCTGGTCGGTCCAGAGCGTCCCATCGTGCTGGTGGCCGAGTCCGATGGTGCGACCCAGGCGAGCGAGGCCGCCCGCCAGCTGGCGCGCATCGGCTACGACCGCATCGTCGGCTTCCTCAATGGCGGGATCGAGACCTGGCAGGCGGCTGGGCGCGAGCTCACCCACTTCGAGAGCCTCTCGGCGGCAACGCTCGCCAAGCGCCTCGACGCCGACGAGCTTCTCCCCGTCGTCGACGTGCGCGAAGCCGCCGAGTGGCATGCCGGGCACATCCCCGGCAGCGTGAACCTCCCCGCCCACGACATCCCCGGAACGAAGACCGAGCTACCTCGAGGAATGCCGCTCGCGGTGCACTGCGGGCATGACTACCGAGCCACGCTCGGTGCCAGCCTCTTGGAACGCGCCGGCTACGACCAGCTCGTCGTCCTCGAGGACGGCTGGGAGGGCTGGGTCGCCCTCGACCATGAGCATCAGCGATCCGATATGCCCTTCGAGCCGCACGAGCCGTACGAAATGTCCTTCGAGCCGCACGAGCCGCACGAGCCGGTCCGTGGCATCTGAGGGATCGACCCCCGCCGAGCGCCCTTCGACGTCGAACGCGAGCCGGGCAGCTCCTTCCCCCGCGACCATTGGTCACCGTCTCGGACTTCGGGAGAACTGGTGGCAGTTCTCGCTCTTCACCGTCATCACGCTCCTCGTAGGGGTGACCATCGGCGTCGAACGCGTCGCGCTGCCACCGCTCGCCCGCCATAGCTTCGGCATCACCTCGGTCCTCTACACCGTGAGCTTCATCTCGGCGTTCGGCGCGGTGAAGTCGGTCATGAACCTCGTGTCGGGGCGACTGTCGGACCGGCGCGGACGAAGGGGCATCCTGCTCGTCGGCTGGGCGTTCGCCGTCCCCTATGCCGTCATCATCATCTTCGCCACTGCCTGGTGGCAGGTGATCGTGGCCAACCTGTTCTTGGGGGTGAACCAGGCGCTCACCTGGACCATGTCGGTCACCGCCAAGATCGATCTCGTGGGGCCGACGAACCGGGGGCTCGCGGTCGGCGTCGACGAGTCGGCCGGCTACATCGGTGTCGGGCTCGGCGGGTTCGCCGCCGGTCTGCTCGTATCCTCCTTCGGGCTACGCCCGGCCCCCTACCTGCTCGCCCTCGGCGTCGTCGTGCTCGGGGCGCTCGTCACCTTGGGCCCGGCAAAGGAGACCGTTCACTTCGCCCGCTCCGAGTCCGTCACCCGGGTGATCAGCGCAGCTCGACCGGCTGCTGAAGCTCAGGGAACCCACGCGCCCGCTCCCCGCCTCGGTCGCCTGGCTACCTACATGAGCTGGCACGACCGCTCCATGCTGGCGGTGTGCCAGGCCGGCTTCTTCAACAAGTTCGCCGACAGCTTGGTCGCGGCCTTCTTTCCTCTCTACCTCGCCCGGCGCGGCATCTCGCTCGTAGAGGTGGGCATCCTCGTCGGTGTCTACGCCTGGGTATGGGGGCTCGGTCAGGTCCCAGCGGGCGCCCTGGCCGACCGCATCGGCCGCAGGATTCCGATCACCCTCGGCACGTTCCTCATCGCCGGGGGCCTCGCCCTGTTCGTAGCCACCTCCGCGCACGGCGCCTGGTTCGCCGGTGCGGCGCTGATGGGCATCGGCATGGCCCTCGCGTATCCGAACCTGATCGCCACCGTCGGCGATGTCGCCGATCCCGCCTGGCGCGGCGGGGCGCTTGGCATCTACCGCCTGTGGCGCGATGGCGGATACGCCGTCGGACCGCTCGCCCTCGGTGGGATCGCCGCAGCCGCAGGCGTCGCGGCGGCCATGTGGGCGGGCGTCGCACTCATCGGTGTCTCGGGGCTCATCCTTGTGGTGCTGCTGCGCGAGACCGACCCCCACCGGCGTCGCAGTCGCCCTGCCTGGCAATCCCATCCCGAGTGGGTAGCGCCATAAGGCGCGTCGTAGGCACCGACGGCGACGCGCATCCGCCCATTCCCACACAGGCCGTCCCTTGATGTGATGGCTCCCCACCAGCGCTGAGATGCTGACTAGGCAGAGGAGAACCGTCAGCTGGAGCAGCAAATGGTAGAGGTGCGGCTCACCCACGACACCTGTCCACGCGAGCGCCTTGACCGGTTGCAGAAAAGCCGCTACCCCACCCCAGGTGGGTAGGCTTAGAAGTGAGGTGAGGAAGATGATCGATCGGTACAAGCGCGACGTGCTGCTGCGGTTGAAGACGGTGCGCGGGCATCTCGACGCGGTGATCGCCATGGTCGAGCGCGAGGAGTACTGCCCCGAGGTGATGAAGCAGGTGGGGGCGGTGCAGGCGTCGCTCGAGAAGGCGAACCGGGTGCTGCTGGC
>JAKARG010000203.1 GCA_021819345.1 Actinomycetes bacterium
CAGCACCACGCCGACGGTCCAGAAGGTCGCGGCCAGCGGACCCGCCTTGGCGAACACCGAGCCGTCGCGCCGGTAGACGCGGGTGAAGACCCCGGCGCCGACCCCGAAGACCAGCCCGAGCGCCACCCCGCCGGCGACCAGCTCGACGTCGTTGCCGGCCGTCGGTACTCCCTTCAGGTAGGCGAAGAGGAAGTAGGCGACGATCACCACGGGCAGGGCGAGGTTGCGCGGCGTGAGCCGCCGGCCCCGGACCTGGAAGAAGACCGTCGCGACCAGGACGGCGTCGAGGATGTAGTCCAAGAGGTCCATCGTCTGCCTCCTTGCGGTCCGGCCCTGCCAGCTGGGCTCGCCGGCCTGCGCTGCCGCCCGCGCCGATACCATATCAGTCGAATCGACCTGTCGAAAGGACCGAGTGGGACCTGAGCAGGGCCAGGGCACGACCCAGGCGCTCACCGACTTCGAGCACATCCTCCTCGGTCTGGTCGCGCTCCGGCCGCAGTCGGGCTACGAGCTGAAGCGCCTGCTCACCACCACCCCGGCCTCGGTCTACGAGCCGAGCTCGGGGACGCTCTACCCGGCCCTGCGCCGGTTGGAGCGCCGGGGCCTGCTCGCTGCCGAGACGGCGCCCTCGGCGGGCCGGCGCACCAAGCGCAGCTACCGGGTGACCGCCGCCGGACGCCGGCGCCACGAGGAGTGGCTGCGCCGGCCCGTCGAGCCGACCACCGTCGGCCGGGACCTCGGTACCCACCTCATGCGCTTCGTCTTGGCCGAGCCCGTGCTCTCGACAGCCGAGGTGATGCTCTGGCTGAGGGGGCTCGCCGGCGCGCTCGAGGACTTCGTCTCGGGTGTGGAGGCCTACCTCGCCACGACGCCGCCACCGGGCCGCCACCCGAGCCTTGCGCTGCGCCACGGGATCGCGGTCCATCGGGCGAGCCTGGAGTGGGTCCGGGAGACCCTCGAGGCGCTGGGCGCAGAGGGCCTGGCGGCGGGCCGGGTGGGGCAGGACCCGAGCGCCTCGGGTCGGGCGCCGACCGAGAGCTGCAGACCGGGCGCGAAGCGGGATCTCGGGCCGGGCGCGAAGCCAGATCTCGGGCCGGGCGCGAAGCGGTAGGCCGGGTCAGGGGGCGGCGAGCACCGGCTCGTAGGTGTCGCTCACCGGTTGGATCGCGAACGACGGTGGGGTGTTCCACTTCTCGGTCCACGCGCCGTTGCAGGGGTCCATGTTGGCGAAGGAGTACTGGTCGCCCCCGCTCGCAGTGCCGAGGGCGCCGGCGGTGAGGCACTCGCCGGAGTCGTCGGCGTTGGCGTAGCCGGCGTCGTTGCCCGGGTAGGCCGAGTAGGTGTAGGTGAGGTTGCTCGGCGCCGAGGCGCCCGACTGCACCCACACCATGTCCTTCGCCTCGAGCGCAGAGAGGTCTGCCGCCGAGGTGGGAGGCCAGTCGGAGATGTTGCAGGGCTCGACGAAGGGCTCGGAGAAGTACCCGCCGGTGTTCTCCGAGACCCCTTCGGGGACCACGCACTCGGGGACCACGGTGGTGGACCCGGAGCCCGGCCACTGGTCGGTGCTCGCCGAGGTGAAGCTGCTCGGGGCGCAGGGCTGGGCGCTGTTGTTGTAGGAGCCGTTGGTCGGGTTGGGGGTGTAGAGGATCCCGACGCTTGCGTCGGTGTCCGCCGTGCTCGCCTGGGGGAGGGGCTCCCAGCACCAGCGCTGGTTCCAGATCGGCTGAGCGGCAGGGTCGGGGAACTGCTTGCAGGGGTAGACGATCAGGTCGTTGTTGTAGATGCTCTGGCCGTTCACGTCGAGGCATCGGCCGAACTGCTGGAAGTTGACCAACTGGTCGGTCGGCCCGAAGAACTGCCCGGAGGTCGGTGCGGCGTCGCCGGCACCGACGCTGGCCTCCGGCTGCCAGGTCTGGGCCTGGCTGAAGGATCCGGTGCAGCCCTGGACGGTCACCTCGAGCGGTGGGCTCGACGTCGTGCCCGAGGCGATCGGGTTGGTCAGGCAGGTGTTGCCCGCCGTGCCGCCCGAGGCCACCCCCTGGAGCGGCGCGCTGTCGTTGATCCCCCACTCCTGGTAGTTCGGAGCGGCTCCCGTCACCGTCGAGCAGGGCTCGAGCAGGGCTGCCTCGGAGCCGCCGGAGCTGTTGCCGCTCTGGTAGGGGTTCTGGACGCAGAAGGCGGTGCCGCCGACGACCACCTCCAGGGTCCAGTTGGCGTTGTAGACGAAGCTCTCCTGGGCCGGAGGCGGGCTCGGGCAGTTGGTCGTCGCCTCGAGCTCGTAGGGCCCCGAGCCGGTGTTGGTGCTCGGGATGTCGGCGTAGAGGCAGTCGTTGCCGTCGTAGCTCATGACCTTGCCGCCGGGGATCGGGGTGAAGGTCGTCTGGAAGTGGTAGGTGGAGCGCAGGTCGCGGACCGCCGCGTCGGCGGTACCGGTCGAGGTGATCGTCGCAGTGGAGAGGTTGTACCCGCTCGGCAGGCCGCCGCTCAGGCAGCTCGTGGTCTCGCCGGCCCCGCCGGTGGTGCTCACCAGGTCGTAGACCACCGTCGCGCTGTAGGTGCCGCTGCCCCCGCTCGCCGGCGTGGTCCCGCTCGTCGTGCCGCAGGGAAGCTCGCTCACCACCCCGTCGGTGCCGTCGGCGGTGGTGGTGGCGCCGCGAATCTCGGCCAGGACCGCCTGCGCGCCGGCGGTGGCGGCCTGCAGGGCGTTGTCGCGCTTGACCAGGGTGGTGCCGACCCCGAGCTGGAAGAAGGCGGTCTGTACCACTACCGCGAGGATGAGCGAGCTGAACAGGATGAACGCGAGGACGATCAGCATCGAGCCGCGCTCGTCGTCGCCTCGGCGGGTGGGTCTCATCGTGGAGCGGCCTCGTGGCACGTCGTGCCTCCTCACCGGTGTGCACCGGCTGTCGCCGGTGGGTGGACCGTCGTCATGACGGAGCTCTCCTGCGTGGTCGGACGTTCGTGCGCATCGGGTCGTCATGGCCCACCAGGGCCCCCACCCGGACCCGGTCCCCCCGGCCCCCCCGGCCCCCCCGGAGGTCCCGGCGGGCCCGAGGGCGCAATAGTCGTGGTCGTCGGCGGGACCGTGGTCGTGGTCGTCGCAGGGACCGTGGTCGTGGTGGTCGTCGGCGCCACGGTGGTCGTAGTGGTCGGCGGTACCGTGGTCGTGGTCGTCGCAGGGACCGTGGTCGTAGTCGTCGGCGGGACCGTGGTCGTGGTGGTGGCCACCGGGGACGCCGAGGGTGCGCCGGGCGAGGTCGGGTCGTCGGGGGTCACCCCGGGGCAGACCGGCGTCGCCGGAGGCTGGCTCGAGCCAACGGTGTTCACTGCGGTCAGCACGATCGCGGAGTCCGAGCTCTCGGCGCCCGGCCCCCGTCCGGCGCTCGAGGTCAGGCTCACCTCCAGCTGCTCCATGTTGGTCGCCGCGGCGGTGTCGTTGCCGAGCGTGCTCACGAGGTAGAACGGCTGCCCGTCGGTGGTGAGCCCGCTGGCCAGGGAGGCCCAGGAACCTGGGTCGGGCAGGGTGCCCGAGGCCGGCACCGCCCAGGTTCGCTGGTCGAGGACCCCTGCGGAGGGGCTGTAGGCCAGCTCGGCGCACTGGAGCTGGTTGGAGGAGGTGTAGTACTCGAAGTTGACGTAGTCGGTGCCGCTCGGATCGGTGGCCGGCTGGTCGATGCCCGTGGAGTAGCGGACCTCGCTGTCCAAGGTGACGAAGGCGAGGGTCAGCTGCGACTGCGAGCTGCTGATCGAGACCTGGCGGACCTGCGAGGTGATGATCGTGGTGAACGACTCGAGGGCGACGAGGACCACGATCGACATGATCAACATGGCGACCATGAGCTCGATCAAGGTGAAGCCCCCCGAGGTCCCGTCCCGCCCGCGAGCCGCCGCGGGCCTGGAGCCGCTCTGGCTACCCACGGGGGCCCACGTCGAAGATCGGCTCGGCCTTCGCGCTGAACAGCGTGGAGGTGAGGTAGCTGCAGGTGTCCTGCGGGCAGACCGTCGCCGCCCAGGTCACGTCGACGACCACGTCCACGAGCTGCGCCTCCGTGGTCGAGTTGCTCGCCGTCGAGCTGCACGAGCCCGCCGCCTGGTAGCAGGTTCCGGTGTACCAGTAGACGTGGAAGGGGTAGCCGTCGAGGGTCGTGGTGCTCGGCGCGAAGGGGATCGTCGGGTCGCACGGCGCCTGCGCCGACTCGACGGGGTCGATCGAGCCGAGCGTCTGGTCGAGGGTCGTGGTGTCTCCCTGGGGAAAGACCTCGCCTTCCCCCGAGCAGGCCGTCGAAGGGGTGGTGCCTGCGGCGCGGTCGACGAGCAGCTGGTCCGGCGGGATCGCCCGGGCCTCGTCGAGCGAGGTGTCGGCGACGAAGACCCCGGCCTGTTGCAGCCTGGCGTCGTTGTTGGCGTTCTCCGAGGCGGTGAAGCCGAGGACGAAGGGCAGCATCACGATGGCGAGAAGGAACATCGCGACGACCACTTCGATCAGGGTCAGGCCTTCGTCACCGCGCGGGTGCGCTGCGGGGCGCGCCGCTCGCCACCTGTCGTCCACGAGATGCCCATCGGCAAACCCAATCCCCGAGTTGAGCCGCAAGTGGCACCGGCTCTGCAGCCGGGGGGCTCGTCCGGAGGGGTACGGACCACCGGGGGGGCTCCGATCCCCGGGGGTGCTCCGATCCCCGGGGGTGCCTGCGCCTCGGCCCCGAGCTAGGGTGCCGGCGCCTCGGCCCCGAGCTGGAGACCCTCGCTCGCCGGCGCCCGGGGGTCGAAGAGCCGGTAGGTCAGGTTGATCCGCGGTTCGCTCGCCGCCCGCTTGGGCAGCGAGTGCTGCCAGTCCATCTGCGACCTCCCGGACATCACGAGCAGGTCACCTCCGCCGAGACGGGCTCGTACCACCGGCCCGCCACCCCGGGGGCGGAGGTGGAAGTCACGAGCTGCTCCGAGGCTCACCGAGGCGATCGTCGGAGACGGACCGAGCTCGACCTCGTCGTCGGAATGCCACCCCATCGAGTCCCTGCCGTCTCGGTAGTAGTTGGCCAGCAGGCTGTTGAAGGACGCGCCGGTGAAGCTCTCCAGGTGCTGGCGCAGGTCCTCGAGCGCAGGGATCGAGGTGATCGGGTGTGCCTCGTTGGTCGAGCCCGAGTAGGAGTAGGCGGACGGGCCGAACCAGCAGGTGAGCCGGGGGACCGGGTGCTCCTTTCCGAAGACGAGGACCCGCTTGTGCTCCCAGGGCACGACCTCCCGAAGGTGGGTGAACAGCTCGGCCGCCTCGGCCCCGGGGACCCAACCGGCGACGAGCTCGAACCCAGCGGGCAGCGTGCCGGGCGGGACCGGAGCAGCCATCTCGGGGATGGAGCCTAGGGGCGGTTCTCCCCTCAGGCCCCCCGGGGCCCGCGCCGGGACCTCCCGGCGATCTCCGTGCCGGCAACCTCCGTGCCGGCAACCTCCGCGCCGGCTCCCGGAGCGGCGCCGGCGGACCGGCTCCGGGCAGCTCCCTCGCCGGGTAGGGGAGCGTGGCGGAAGGCCAGGTAATAGGCGACGGTGTTGGCACCCATGAAGATCGCTGCCCCGACCACGGGGATGTCGACGAAGGTCCCCATGATCGCGCCTCCGAGAACGGGGCTCACGCTCGAGGTGAGAGCGGAGGGAAGGGTGCTCAGGGCGGCGACGGTTCCTCGGCGCTCCTCGTCGGCCGCGCCCATGGCGTAGGACTGGCGCGCAGGGAGCCCGAGGCTGTTGAAGACCGTCCGCAGGTTGAGCAGCAGCCCGGCCAAGAGGAAGCTCGGCATGAAGGCCATGCCGGCGAGGACGATCACCGAGGCCGTCCTCGTGACCACCACCGTCCGGACGGCTCCGAGGCGATCGGTGAGCCGGTGGGCGCCGAGGTACGGCAGGGCGCTGACCAGGTTGACAACCGTGTAGAGGACCCCCACCTCGGCTGGTCCCGCCCCGAAGCGGACGTGGAACCAATAGGTGAGGAGCGGGCCGAGGAAGCCGAACCCGAAGCCGTTGAGGGCGTTGGTGAGCCCGAGCCGGCCGACCAGCTGGCGGGTCGACAGGCCGGCGGGGCGGCTGGCGTCACCCTCCCCGCCGGCACCCTGGGGCCCCGCCGGGCCGGGCTCGCGGCTCCCGTC
>JAKARG010000204.1 GCA_021819345.1 Actinomycetes bacterium
GCGGGCTCGGTCACCCTCGGCGGCCGGCGGGTCCCGGTCCGCCGCCCCAGGGTCCGCGCCGCCGACGGGTCCGGCGAGCTGCCCGTTCCCGCCTACGAGCTGTTCTCGGGCACCGACCTGCTCGGGACGATGGCGATGGAGCGGATGCTCGCGAAGCTGTCGTGCCGCCGCTACCAGGCCGGCTTGGAGCCCGTCGGCGCCGAGGTGACCGCCCGGGCGCGCTCCACGTCGAAGTCGGCGGTGTCCCGCCGGTTCGTGAAGGCCACCGAGACCGCCCTGGGTGAGCTGCTCGCCCGGGACCTCTCCGGCCTGGACCTGGTGGCGTTGATGGTCGACGGGGTCCACTTCGGCGACCATCTCTGCGTGGTCGCCCTCGGGATCGGCATCGACGGCACCAAGCACCCGTTGGCCGTGGTCGAAGGGGCGACGGAGAACACCACCACCGTGACCGACCTCCTCGTCGGGCTACGAGACCGGGGCCTGGACGTCACCCGGCCGATCCTCGTGGTCATCGACGGCGCCAAGGCGCTGCGCTCGGCGGTCGAGACGGTGTTCGACTGCCCGGTCGTGGCCCGCTGCCAGCTCCACAAGATCCGGAACGTCCAGTCCAAGCTGCCCGATCGGATGGCCGCGACGGTCGGCACGAAGATGCGCGCCGCCTACAAGCTGACCAGCGCGCTCGAGGCCGAGGCGACCCTGGTCGAGCTCGCCCGCCAACTCGACCGGTCCCACCCCGGCGCGGCGGGCAGCCTGCGCGAGGGACTCGCCGAGACCCCCACCGTGATCCGCCTCGGGGTGCCGCCCACCCTGGCCCGCACGCTGCGCTCGACCAACGTCATCGAGTCCATGATCGAGATCTGCCGGGACCACTCCACCAACGTCGAGCACTCGCGGGAGGAGACCATGGCCCTCCGCTGGTGCGCAGCAGGGATGAACGAGGCAGCCGAGCAGTTCCGCCGGGTCAACGGACACCTCCACCTCCCCGCCCTACGCGCCGCCCTCGAGGCCGAAGCCGCTCGCCGCCGGCGGGGCGCGACTGTCACACCCCCCAACTACGATCAGGACGTGGCCTGAACCAGCCACCGACCGTCACCGAAGTTCCACGGAACTCGGGACATCCTCCCGTTGACGCCTCGTGCGCTCATGGCGCCGAGGAACCGGCCGTTGCCGCAGGCGGTCACCGGAGCATTCTCGTCACTGCTAACCCTCGGGCGAGGTCGGCGCCGTCGACCCTCGGCGCCTACCGTGGGGGTGGTGAGCCGTGGCGTCGTCATCTGGCCGGATGCCGCCACCTCCGCCACCGTCAGGAGGATCTGGGACGTGCTGGCTGCCCACGGCCTGGCGAGCCTGGCTACCCTCACTCACCGCCTGCACCAGCCGCACTGCTCGCTCGCCGTCGCCGAGAACCTCCCCGTCGGAGCAGCGCTGGCTGCCGTCGGGGCAGTTCCAGACCGACCGCTGCCCCTGCGCATCGAGTCCATCGGGGTGTTCCCCACCATGGGCACACTCTTCCTCGCCCCGGTGGTCACCCCGGAACTGCTCGCCGAGCAGCGGAGAGTCCACTCGGCCGTCACCCCCCATGACGAAGGTCCGTGGCCGTATTTCGAGCCGGGAGCCTGGACGCCACACATCACCCTGGCCATGCGTCTCACCGCCGAGGAGCTGGCTGTCGCCGTCCCGCTCGTCCTCGCCCAGATCCCGATCACCGGCACCTTCGACCGCGGCGGAGTAGTAGACGGCGACAGCGGGCAGAACTGGCCCGCGCCGAGATAGCCTCCGACCGGATCCCATGCACGACTGCCGGCCCCCAGGGAGCTACTGGCCGCGGAGCAGCCCTCACTTCGCCTCACCCGCCGCCGAACGAGCGAGGCCGCGCAGGTCGCCGGGCTGCGCTGACCCTGCCGGCTGAAGGCGGCGACCCATTCGGCGATCCGCCCCGGAAGCGGGTGCCGACCGACGCTCCAGAACGACGGCGGACGACGTCGGTGCAGAGCGCCGAACGGCGCGTCTGGAGCTCTCTCGGATCCGGTTTTGCTACTTCGGGCTGGCGATGTTGATGCCGAGGTGGCGGGCGGCGTCGAGCATTCGCTGGTCGTAGCTGACGAGGGTTCCGAGGTCGGTGCCGAGTTGGAGGGCGCTGGCGAGGTGGATGGCGTCGAGGGAGCGCAGATGGGTGGGCAGGAGCGTGCCGGCGGAGCCGAGAACCCGGTCGTTGATCCGGAGCAGGTCGACGCGATCGAAGAGCGCGTGCGCTCGCCCGGTCGCCTCGGGTCCCTCGTCGAGGAGGGCCCGTAGGACTTCGGTCCGGGCCAGGGCGCTCGATACCAGCGGCCGTCGCCGTCGGAGGTGTTGTCGCAGGCCGGCGGATTCGGGCTCGGCTACGACGAGCTTGACCATGGCGGAGGAGTCCAGGTAGGTGGCGGCGGTCACCTCTCGGCGGCTCGGAGCTGCTCGAGGCGCCGTGAGGGCAGCTCGGAGCTTCGCGAGGCGAGCGGCTCGGCGAGATCGTCGAGCTCTCCGGTGGCCGTGTCCACCTCGCCGGCCTTGCGGAGCCGCTCGAGCGGGCTGCCCTGTGGTAGGGGCGAGAGGACCGCGACTGGTCGTCCGCGGTCGGTGATCTCGATCGTCTCGCCGCTCTCGACTCTGCGCAGGAGCTCGCTGGCGCGCTGGCGGAGCTCCCGAACTCCCACCGATGTCATGTGCTGCTTGTAGCACACAGTGGCCGACACCGTCATGGTGCGGCCCGGGCGTCACATGGCGGGCATCTCGGGAGGCGTCCACGATGCGCTCGCTGCTCCAGCGACGGCGAGGTCTTCTACCGGATCTACCGAGACGGGCACCCCCGGGTCGGCAGGGCCCGTGACGACAGGAGCGCATAATCGCAGCCGGCAGGCACTGTTTTGCCTGGTCCAACACGGCCTGGCATGGGAAACGTCCAGCTCACGACCCTCGGGGTCACAGGCCCCGCTCGAGCCGCCAGGACGTGGAGGGCCCACGGATCGCCCCGACGGCGGTCGCGGGCACCGTCACCGCTCCCGAGGGCAGGTCGACCTCGATCGCGGCGAGCTGCTCGCCGGCGTGCAGCGGTGCCTTCAGGCTCCCCGTTCCCGCGGCACCCTCCAGGTGGACCGAGGCGTTCACCCGCTCCCCCGAGAAGCCGATCGTGGTGACCCCCCTGGTGGTGACCCCCCGGGTCGAGGGCCCCCACGGGGTGGTGACCCGGACCAAGGTCCGGCCGGGCCGGAGCAGGGTGACCGAGTGCAGGTCGGAGAAGGCGGCGGAGCTCAGGCGCTCGCCGGCGTGCAGGGCGACGAGCAGCTCCGAGAGGGTCTTGGTGCCGTACTGGCCGAGGACCGCACCGATCACGGTCATCTCCTGGCCGTCGACCTTGCGCCGGGCGACCCAGAGGAAGTCCCCGCCGCCGTCGACGGTCGAGCCGGTCTTGATCCCGACGATCCCGTCCCGGCCGAGGGCGTAGTCGAAGTTGTAGACGACACCGTTGAGCGGCAGGTCGACCTGGGGCATCGCCACGATGAGCGACAGGAGCGGGTTGGCCATCACCACCTTGCCCAGGCGGACCATGTCGGCGGCCGAGCCGACGGTCGCGTAGCTGAGCCCGGCGGGGTCGGCGAAATGGGTGTGGTGCAGGCCGAGGGAGGCCGCCTCGGCGTTCATCTCGGCCACGAAGGCGCTCTCGGAGCCGGCGGTCCAGTCGGCGAGGAGGTCGGCGACGTTGTCGGCGGAGGGGATGAGCATCGCCTCCAGGCACTGCAGCTCGCTCAGGCGCTCGCCGGTGGCCACGTCGATGACCGAGTCGCCCGCTGCGTACTCCGAGGGGTAGGCGGAGCCGATCGAGGCTGGGACGGTGATCTCCGGGCCCTGCTCGCCGATGCCGAGTGGGTGATGGGCGAGCACCACGAGCGCGGTCACGAGCTTGGTGAGGCTGGCGAGCGGCACCTCCCGGTTGGCGTTGACCGCAGCGAGGGTGCCGATCCCCTCGACCGCCACGTCGGTCTCGCCCCGGTCCGGCACCGGGAGCACCGGAGGGGTCCCGGCGGCGGTGAGCGGACCGTGGAAGACCACCGAGGCCGACGCCTTCGGGAGCCCCCGGTCGAGCTGGACGCCGACGAAGACCGCAGCGACCACCACGACCAGGGCGATCAGGAGGGCCAGGACCCGCACGTAGGAGCCGGCGCCCCTCGGGGAGCGGGACGAGGACCCCTGGAGGTGGCTTCCGGATCGGCTCATGGGTGCTCGGTGTGGGGAGTCATGGCGCCAACATGTTCGGCGATCTCGCCCCTCGATTGGTCGCGGGTCTCAGGTGCTTCTTCGGGTCTTCTTCGCGCCAGCTCGGGCGCCGCCGGTTCCATGGGGACATGAACCTCTTGCTCAACGACATCTTCGGCGTCGGCCTGCTGGCCGGGGCCGCCCTGGTGGTCGCCGGCGGCGGGGTCCTCACCCTGCTCGGTCTCGGTGGACTGGAGCGCTCCGTCGTGCCGGTCAGGGTCGAGGCAGCCCCCGGTCCACTCCACTCGAGGCGGGCCGGCTGACCGGGCTGCCCGTGACCTCCCGGCCGCCCCCGGGGTCACCGGCGGCGCCATGAGCCACCGATCCAGGGCTACTGGTGCCGAGCCGGCCCCGATGCGCGAGCATCGGGCCGTATGCCCCCCTCGACGCCTCCTCACGGACCTGGTGGTCCCCAGCCCGATCCCGAGGTGGCCCCGGCCGCCGAGCTGAGCAGTGCCCTGGCTGCCGGCCGCCTGAGCGCCGGGAACCTGCTCGAGAGCTGCCTCGAGCGCCTCGGCTCGCTCGACCGCTGCGGGCCGGCGCTGCGCTCGGTGATCTCCCTGGACCCCTCGGCGGCGGACCAGGCGGCGCGCGCGGACGCCCGCCGCCGGGGCGGTGAGCACGGGGCTCTCCTCGGCATCCCGGTGCTCGTGAAGGACAACATCGACGTCGCCGGCTGCCCGACGACCGCCGGCTCGCTCGCCCTCGGCGACGCTCCCGCCGGCGCCGACGCCCCGCTTGTCGCCCGGCTCCGGCGCGCCGGCGTGGTGCTCCTCGGCAAGGCCAACCTCACCGAGTGGGCCAACTTCATGGCCCACGACATGCCGAGCGGCTACAGCGCCGCAGGCGGCCAGACCCTCAACCCCTACGACACGAGCATCACCCCGAGCGGCTCGAGCTCGGGCAGCGCCGTTGCGGTCGCCGCCGGCATCGTCCCCCTGTCCATCGGGACCGAGACCAACGGGTCGATCCTCTCTCCCTCCCGGCACTGCTCGGTGGTCGGGGTGAAGCCGACCGTCGGGCTGGTCAGCCGGGCCGGGGTGGTGCCGATCTCGCCCACCCAGGACACCGCCGGGCCGATGGCGAGGACGGTCCGCGACGCCGCCGCCCTGCTGTCGGTGATCGCCGGCCCCGACCCCGCCGACCCGGCGACCGCCGGAGCACCGGAGGGGACCGACTACACCTCGGCGCTCGAGGTGGGCGCGGCGGCCGGCGCCCGCATCGGTGTGGTGGACCCCGGCGAGCTGCCCGCCGGCGACCGCTCCGCCTGGCAGGACGCCCTCGGCGCCCTTCGCCACCTCGGCGCCGAGCTCGTGGAGGTCGACCTCGGGGGCTCGACGTCCGGCGGCGTCGGGGTGCTCGTCCACGAGCTCGCTCCTGCTCTCGCCGCCTACCTGGCCCGACCGGGGTGCGGGACCGAGGTGCGCAGCCTCGCCGAAGTGGTCGCCTACAACGCCGCCCATCCCGACGAGGAGCTCAAGTTCGGCCAGGCCCGCCTGGAGGCGGCGCTCGCCGTCGACCACGCCGACCCCGATGCGATCGCGGCCTACGAGGAGGCCCGCAGGGCCGACCTGGCCTACAGCCGCGACAGCCTCGACGCGGCGTTCGGCGGGCAGGGGGTGGAGGCCCTGCTGTTCGCCAACGAGACGAGCTGCGACCGGGGGGCCCGGGCGGGCTACCCCTCGGTGTGCGTGCCCGCCGGCTACTCGAGCACTCATCGCCGGCCGGTCGCGATCACCCTGCTCGGCCCGGCATGGAGCGAGGTGCGCCTGCTCGCCCTCGCCTACGCCTTCGAGCAGGCGACCCAGGCGCGGCGCGCTCCGTGGTCGGTGAACCC
>JAKARG010000205.1 GCA_021819345.1 Actinomycetes bacterium
CGCCTCCGTTGAGCGTTGGGACGTCGCCGATCATCGGCTACTTCGTCACCGCCCACCTGGTCAACGGCAAGGGCAAGACGGTCCGGATCGACAATGGCTCGGCGACCAGCGCCAAGATCACCGGCCTCGCAGCTGGGAGCTACTACTTCACGGTCGTTGCGATCAACGCCGTCGGTGGTGGTGCTCCGTCGGCGCCGTCGAGCTTCGTGAGCGTCCCGGCGATCCCGACCAAGGTGTTCGTCACCCCGCCGAAGGCGATCGTCGGCCCGGGCAACGTCACCATCCGGGTGACGGTCAACCAGCCGAGCGCCAAGGTGCAGCTCTTCGACGAGCCCTACAAGGGCACGTTCTTCTCCAAGGCGATCATGATGACCACCCCGGCGAAGTACGGCAACGGCGTCGCCGAGTTCACGGTGCACATCGCAGCGAGCAACAAGTTCTACGCGATGGTCAACGGCGTGAAGTCCAACGTCGTGACTGCGATGGTCAGCAACTGAGCAGCACCTCCAGCTGAGCTGGATCGCACGGTGGGGTGGCCTCCGGGCCGCCCCACCGGCGCGTCCGGGCTCAGCTCGCTCCACCGACCAGCCCCTTCTGGCTGGCCTCGGCTCGCTCCACCCACGAGCCGTCTGGCTGGGCCGGGGCCAGCGGCACCGGAGATCGACCCCGCCGGCAGGAGCCCCGTGCCGGAGCCCCTCGGCTCGGGCCCTGGGAGCGGTCCGCCCGGGTGGCTGGCCCGGAAGGCGGCGCCCGGCCGCGACGGGTTGGGCCGGGCCAGGCCGGGCTCTAGGACCTCGGCGCGAAGGCGGCCGAGGGCACCTCGGTCTCACCGGCCTCGACGGCGGCGACGACGCGCGCGGCCACGAGCTCGGGGTCGAGGCCGGTCGGCAGGCGAGGAGCCACTCCGGCCAGCGGGCGGGTGGCCAGGCCGGTCTCGGTGTGCGGCGGGCGGGCGTCGATCACGCTCACCCCTCGTCGACGGAGCTCCCGGGCGAGCGCCCGGTCCGCTGCGCTGAGCGCGGCCTTGCTCGCCGAGTAGGCCGCCATCCCGGCAAGGGGCTGCTCGGCGACCACTGCGCTCAGCTGGAGCAGGAAGCCGCCGGAGGCGGCGAGGAGCGGGGCCACCCGCTTGGCCAGCCAGAGCGGGCCGAGCACGTTGGTGAGGAACAGATCCTCGATCACCGCGTCGTCGGTGTCCGCCAGGTCGCCGAAGGCCACCACCCCCGCCGCCTGGACCAGCCCGTCGAGGCGCCCGTAGCGCCCGCCGACCGCCGCCGCGAGGTGCTCGCCGGCGCCGGGGTCGCGCAGGTCGAGCTCCACGACGAGCCCGGGCGCCGGCCGGAGCCGCTGGAGGCGTTCGCTCGAGCGGCCCGCGGCGACCACCACTGCGCCCCGTTCGGCGAGCAGCGAGCACAGCGGTGCCCCGAGGCCCCCGGAGGCCCCGACGACCGCTACGACCGCCCCCTCCAGGCTCCTCGCTCCCACGGCCCGCAGGATACGAGGGGCCCGGTCCCGAGCCCAACCCGGCCTTCCCGCCTCGGGGGATGGCCCCGACGTCCCCGCTGGGGCCCGAGGCGCCCGAGCGGCCCCGGAGCGATCCGCACCCATCTGCTCGGCGCAATCCGATCCCGGCGCCGGCACGTACATGGTGGCGAGGTGGCTCACCGACGAGCCCCCGCCCTCGAAAGGACAGCCCGTGCGATCAACCCCGAAGTCGTCGCTGCCCCGCTCGCTCCGTCGCAAACGGCGGAGCGCTGCGGTGCTCCCCCTCGCTGCGGCCGGCCTGCTCGGCGTGGCCGCCCTCGGCCCGGCTGCGGCCGCTTCGCCGCCGGCCCCGCCGATGCCCCCGGCACCGCCTGCGCCGATGCGTCCGCCCGGGCGGCCCGTCCGCCCGGCACAGGGGCAGCTGTCGAGCGCGGTCAACATGCAGGTGGCCTCCACGGTTCCCCCCAACGGCGACACCAACCCCTACGGGGTGGCGATCGTGCCGACCACTGCCGGCAACCTGGTCGCCGGCGACGTGCTCGTCACCAACTTCAACAACAGGCAGAGCGATCCCGGCGCCGGCACCACGATCGTGCAGATCGACCCGACGACGGGTAGCACCAGCCTGTTCTACCAGGGCTCGCAGAGCCTGGTCGGACCCGACGGGATCGTGCTCAACCCGGCCAAGGACATCCTCTGGGTGGGCGACTACGGCCCGGCCAACAGCTCCGGGGTCTACGACGGCGCGGACGCCAACGTCGACGTGATCAGCCCGAGCGGCAGCCGGCTGGCGACCTTCGACAACGCCACCACCGGGACCGGCTTCTTCAACGGGGTCTGGGGCCAGGGAGTGAGCGACGTCAACGGGCAGATCGCCTTCTACTGGCCTAACGCCGGCGACGGCACCACCGGGGCCGGCGGCGGCGGGGTGTGGCGCCTCGACCCGCTCTCGGGCGCGACCGGCCAGCCGCTCGGCTCCACCTACACCCTCGTCGCCAAGGGCCTCGGCTACGCCTCCACCCCGGGCACCACCGCGGCGAACGCCGGCGGACCGCAGGGGATGGCCTACGACCCGGCCAACGGCACCCTGTATGTCACCGACGACGTGACCAACCAGATCCTCGCCATCCCCGACGCGGCCAGCGCCACCGGGCCCGGCACGGCGATGGTGGTCGCCTCGGGCGGCCGCCTCGACTCGCCGCAGGGGATCGCCCTCAACCCGACCAACGGCGACCTGCTCGTGGTCAACGGGGCGGGCAACAACGACCTGCTCGAGTACACCCCCTCGGGGAGGCTCGTGGCGCACCGCGACCTGCTGCGCCACCAGCCGGCCGGAGCGCTCTTCGGCCTGGCTGCGACCGAGACCCCGACCGGGGCGCTCGTGGTCTACTACGTCGACGACGACACCAACACGCTGTGGTCGCTCACCTCGCCCCCGGCCCCGCCCGCTCCGCCGGCGCCTCCTGCGCCCCCCGCTCCGCCCGGGCCCCCCGCACCTCCGGCCCCGCCCGCACCTCCGGCCCCGCCCGCTCCTCCCGGGCCTCCCGCCGGCATGGCGGTCCACCGGCTGTCCTGAGCCCTCCGGCTGCCTGAGCCGCGCCCTTCCTGGTCCCCCGGGCGGGGCGCGGCTCACCTCGGGCGAGGACTTTCCCCCCGAGCTGCCCGACCACCACCGGCACCCCGGGGGGGTCCGAGGTCGTCTCGACGACCGGCGCTCGGGCGCCGCGGCGTGCCCGCCCGTCAGCGTCGTCGACGACCAGGGCCCCGGAGCGCAGCTCGGTGAGCGAGACGATGTTGGTGGCGGCCTCGATGTCCTCGGGGGGTGGGCTCCCGATGGGCACCGACGCATCGGGGATGGCCTCGACGGGGCGGAGATGTCCACGACGCTCGCCGCAGTCGCTCGGGATCGGCGGCCCCACCCAGCAGCGTCTCCGCCTCCCAGGTGGCGGCGAACGTCCTCCCGTCGGCGGAGCGGCGGCGGTGCGTCGGCCCGAGCCCAGCGCACCGAGGTGCTCGCATCGCCTCAGGCGTCGAGTGCGTCGAAGAACGCTCGATCGAGGCCGTAGGACGTGAGGCGACGGTGGTTCTCGGCGTCGATCGCAGGACGAAGGAGCGCCTCGCGCCCGGCGAGCGTGCGCAGGCGGCGAGCCAGGTCCGCGGCAAGCTCTCGGCGCTCGTCGGGTGAGAGAGGGCGAGGGACGAGCCCGCTGCCGTCGCAGGCAGAGCAGGCGACCTGCACCCGGTGGGACACCGTGGTCTCCGGGGTGTACACCTCGGTCGTGTAGTCGGGGTTCTCACCGTAGATCCCGTGGTGGATCGTGGTCGTACTTGCCGGGACCGTCTCGCTCACCGTCGTCTTCACCCGCCCCTCGCCTCCGCAGCGCGAGCAGAGCTCCGGTGCCGTCTCGGGCACAGCGGGGAGCAACGCGGCTTCGAGCCCGGTCTCGGGTAGCTCGAACTGTGGCAGGGGGACCAGGACCGGCGGGGCGGGCGCCGCCTCGGGGATGAGCTCTTCGAGGCAACGGCGGACGGGCAGGGACCGGACCAGGTAGCCGAGCGCCAGCGCGCCGAGCGCCACTGCCCACCAGGCGAGCAGGACCTCCCCGTCGGCCTCCCCGGCGCGTGCGATGCCGACCACCGCGGCGAGTGCCGCCGACATCACGAGCCCGACGCCAACCAGCTGCACCCGGGCAAGCCGTCGGCAGTAGCGGCGCAGGCCACGCGGGCGGCGCGCCACGATGGCGTCATGGCGCCGGCGCCGCCGGCCGGCCGGAACGGCTCGCGGCTTTGCGAGCAGACGCTCCCACTCCCCGAGGGATGAGTCGAGACGTTCGCGGTCTCCCGCCCGGAAGGAGCTCCGGAGCACCCAGGTGGGTGCCACCGGCGTCTCCGGCATCACCGGGACGACGACGTCTTCGGGGATCGTCGCCCGGACCCACGCCCCGGCGCCGATGCGGACGGCCACGGCTACCAGGAGCACCGTGGCGCTCACCTCGCCGGCGCGCACCTCGAAGCCACGTCCTGGCGCCCCGGCCAGCACGACCGTGGACAACAGGGCGCCGATGCCCGCCGACCAGACCAGCTGGACCAGGGGATGCTGGACCCGGTCGCGGCGCAGCGCCGTCCCGATCACGATGCCGACGAGCGCGCAGCCGAAGCCGGCCGCAACCAAGGGGTGAGAGGCAGAAGTGGCCATCCAGATCTGCGTGCTGGACACCGTCTCGCCCGCCGACCTGGCGGCAAGGATCGCTCCCACCAAGGCGAGGACGGCACCGCCGAGGCTGAGCAGGACCTCGACGCCGATCCGCCACCCCCCAGCCACCCCCTTCGGCAAGGGCGCCACGACGCTCGTCGCCAACCCGACGCCGACCGCCGCTCCGGCCCACTCGATCGGTGTCATCGGTCAACCTCCCCACCGGCCCCCGCGCCCCTTGTCGCGCTCGGAGCGCTCGAACCTGTGGGCCGGAGCGCGCTCTGCTCGGCCGGCGCGCCCCGGACTCGGCTCGGCATCACCTCAACCCCAGAGGTGCACTTGGCTGAGCGCGGCCCCACCGAGCAGGCAGGCCACCACTGCGAAGCACGACCCGATCCAGCCGGCACCGACTCGGAGGAGGTCCTCGCCGGAGAACACCGCCATCAGCCCGGCCTGGCAGCCCCAGGCGAGCCCGGCCACCGCAGCCGTTCGAGCCGCCTCGCCCCTCGGGTAGCCGACCCCGGCGACGCAGCGGAAGCCGCCTGCGCAGGAGGTGATCTCATGGTGGGCGAAGGTGGCCATCCCGGCGCCCATCGCCACCATCAGCAGGACGGCCGCAGCCGCCCAGCCCCCACCACCACGGTTGGCCAGGCGACTGAGCCCGAAGACCAGGACGAGCTCCGCTGCGAAGGGCACGAGCGCGACCGTGAGGGGGAACACGTCGAGCATCGACACGCCCCGCAAGTCGTGCCTGCCGAGGACGTAGCCCGCACCGAGGCCGCAACCGACCGAAACCAGGCCCACCCAGACCCGCGCTGTGCCAGATCGCCCGACGACGCTCATCGAGCCCCTAAGGACCGATCGCAGAAGGCCCGGCTCGGGACCTGCGTCGGCGACGACTCAGGATCACAGCCAAGAGGCCGGTCGCAAGGCTTCCCCCCGAAGCGACGAGAACCAGTAATCCTGCGCCAACCCGTATACCACCCGGCGGTGAAGAGCGCACAGCATCGAACAGAGTCGAGCCGACGAGCCCTGGTCCGTTACTGCGTCCCGAGGTGACGCGGACCTCGAGCGTGTCACCGCTCCGCGCCCCGCCAATGGGACGCCACTCCCCTGCCGACCACCAGTAGAGGCGGTGTGAGTGGGCCCGCGCTCGCTCGCTAACCCTGATCGTCAGGCTCGCCAGAAGGCTCGCACCCCCGACGGTGACGATGAAGTAGCGCGGATCCCCGAAACTCGGTACTCCCGGTGGAGGACCGGAAAGCTCCTGCAATGACACCTCGCCATGCCCTATCGCAGAGACGTCCACGGCGCCACCAGCAGCCACCGGGTTCGTGGCGCCGGATGCAGAGCTCCCCTGGACCCAGATTGGGTAGGACACCAGGGCCGCAGAGCCGGCGGGGACGCTCGAGAGCCCGAGAATCGGGTTCGCATCCAC
>JAKARG010000206.1 GCA_021819345.1 Actinomycetes bacterium
CTACTACCAGTTGTGCCTCGGCGTGGTCGAGGCCGCGCGGGATCCTTCCTCCGGTCAGCGGCGGCGGGTGGAGGTCAGGGCCAGGACCAGGGCCGAGGCTGTCGGGAAGATGCGCTCCGCACAGGACCGGGTCAGCGCCAGCGGAGCGCCGCAGGAGCCCTCGGTGACCGTCGAGCGGTTCCTGCGGTCCTGGACGGCCGACGTGCTGACCCACCGGGTGGGACCCGGGACGGTCGCCAAGTACCGGTCGCTGATCGAACGCCACCTGATCCCCGCACTAGGCCGCCACCGCCTCCGCGAGCTGACACCCGAGCAAGTCGACCGCTTCCTGCGGGCGAAAGCAGACTCCGGCCTCTCCCGCTCGTCGGTCGGCCGGCTGCGCTCCATCCTCACCGACGCCCTCACCCACGCCGAGCGCCGCCAGCTCGTCGTGCGCAACGCCAGGCGTCCATCGATCCTGCCGGGGAGCACGGCCGCGCCCGCCGGCCAGCGGGCACTCACCGCTGCCGAGCGCGACCGGTTCATCGCCACCGCCCTCGCCTTCCACCCACCGCAGGAGGGCGGCGAACCCGGCGACCGGGTGCCGCACCGACTGGCGGCGCTGATGGCGGTCATGCTCCATGTCGGGCTGCGGCCCGGCGAGGGGGCCGGTCTGCGCTGGGCCGACCTGGACTCCGGGGCCAGGACGCTGACGGTCTCGGGGTCGATCAAGCGCGTGCCCAGGGCGACCGGCCGGGGCTACGACCTGGTACGCGGGCCGGTGAAGAAGTCCCGCACCGGGGAGCGGACGATCCGCCTCTCCCCCGCCCTGACCGGCCTCATCGAGGACCACCGCCGCCGCCAGACGGCCGAGCGGGACCGGGCCGGCGCCTACTGGGTGGAGACCGGGTTGATGTTCCCCTCCGAGGTGGGCACACCGCTCGACCCGTCCAACCTGCGCCGCCAGTTCGCCCTGGTCGCCACCGCCGCCGGCATCGACGGACCGGTCAACCCCTACACCGCCCGTCACACCGCCGCCAGCCTGTTCATCGACGCCGGTGCCTCCCTCGACCAGGTGGCCGACCTGCTCGGTGACGACCTGCGCACCGTCGTGCTCCACTACCGCCACCGCGTGCGGCCCGTCGCCGAGCTGGCCGGCGGGGACTGAAGCTGTTCGGATCCGGGATCAGTCGCAGAGGGCCACTCGCCACCGCCATCGCAGGAATGGCGCACATAGTGGGTCAAGTGAGGAGGGTGGCTCTGTACCCGTCGCTCCGCGCTGCGAAGCCCCAAGGACCCGATGGCCGTTCGGTTCGGCGTTCTGCTCGGTCAGGCGTCGGAGCGGGCCGGCTCCGACGCAGTGATTGCGATCGCCAAATCAGTTACGGTGGGGCCGTGGTCGAGCGGAGGGTCGCGACGGACGAGGAGGCCAAGGCGTTGGCGTCAGCGTTGCGACTCCGCATCCTGCGCGCCTGTTTGGATGAGGGGCGAACCAACAAGGAGGTCGCGGCGATCCTCGGCCGCAACCCCGCCAGCACGTTGCACCATGTCAGAGCTCTCGTCCGAACGGGATTCCTCGAACCTCTCCCGGAGCGGCGCGGCAACCGGGGAGCACGGGAGATCCCCTACCGAGCGACCAAGAAGTCGTGGCGCGTGGACACCCCCGCGGCAGGTCCGCTGATGTTGGAGACCTTCCTCGAAGAGGTGAGCCTCGTGCCCGCAACCCAGGTCGACGCCATCCGCATGGCCCTCCGGCTCCCTGTCCACGAGATGGACGAGCTCAACCGCCGCCTCCTGCAACTCCTAGAAGACTTCGCCAACCGGCCCGATGACCCTGAGGCGCCTGCGTGGTCCGTCTTCCTCGTCGTTCACCCCGACCCCAACCGCCCGTAGCCGCCACGCCATCCGAGGAGGACGCATGTCCCTCGATCAACACCAGGGCAGACCAGCAGAACCGACCCATCAGCTTCCCGTCGGAGCGGGGTGACCGGAGGTGGGAGCAGTCGAGCGCCGCTCGCCCCGACGGCGCGAGGTCGTCGCCGCCGTGCAACTCAACAAGGCCGCCCTCAGCCGCCTGCAACAATCGCTTGGCCCCGACTTCCACCTCGTCGACATCCGCAGCGCCAGTCAGGTGGCCGATCTCGTGCTCTGCCCGCCGTCCTCCCCCCAGATCATCGCCGCCCTCCAGGGGCAGTTTCCGGGCGCACAGATCGTCCTCGCGGAGATCGAGGACGCCGACCTCGCCGTTCACGTCAAAGGTCCGATCGGACGGCTCCGGGACGCAGGCGCCTCCAACTACCTCGTGGCCGCATCCCTGGACCACCTCGCCGCCATGCTCGGCGCACAGCTCGCGGGTCCCATCATCGGCGCCAACAGCCAACCGCTCGAGCTGAGCGGAGCCTCCATCGAAGACGAGATCCTCTCGGCCCTCGCCGCGAGACGCGCTGAGGCCGCGACCGGCGCAGGCCGCTCCGAACAACCCGCGCCCGGGCACCTGGACGATCGCCACCGGAACGCGAGTCGGCGATAGGCGTACGTCGGACGCTGCTGACATCGGCCTTCGGGCCGCACCGCACGTCGAGCAGGAGGACGCTGACGGCGTCGTCGGCCGGGCAGGGCGGTAGCGTCTGGCGGACGGCGCAGGGGACCGGCGGGGTGAGATGGCTCGCGTCCAGCGTCGAGCGAGCCGCCAGCCAGCGGGTCCTCGAGGACCTCTGCTCGGAAGATCGCGCCTGGCTGGAAGAGCAGCTCGAGCGCTACCGAGATCTGCTCGCGTACCTCCGCGAGCATCGATCCGACAGCCGCCGCCGCACCGACGAAGTTCGCCGCCGCAGTCGAGTGGCTGGAGCTCTACGGGGCGACCCACGACTGGGAAGCGCAGTCCACCGACGTCGTCCGAGACGCGGCCGAGGCAGGCATCAGCCAGCGGACCCTTTACCGGGCGGCGGAGCACGCCGGGATCGTCAGCTCCGGCCGTGGCGGGACCGGCCGGTGGGCGTGGCCGACGCCGGACTGACCACAACCCACAGCCCGCCCCCCTACCGACCCCGGGTTCGCCCGGGGTCGCTCATCGCCCCGAATTTCCACAGCTCTCGGTGCAACCGGACACGAAAGACGACCTCGTAGCACGACATGACGTCCTCTTGCCAGGACGCCAGCATGGTTGGCGATTTCGACGACCTCGCTGACCTGGGATTCGCCATTTTGCCAAACTGCCACGGCGTTGCTCAGGCCGGGGGCCTTGGCAGTTTGGCAAAATGGCAAAACGGACGGCGGCAGGCGACCCTCTCGCCGGTGCCTCGCGAGCCGCCGGCGGGGATTGCCGCAAGCAGGCGGCTGGTGCGCTACTCGACGGCCACCTCCGGTTGCGGAGGGGTCGACGAGAGCCGCCCGCCCCACCGCCAGGTGGAAGAGGTTCCCCAGCGCCACCATGACCTCGACCCGTCCCCATCGTCATCGCGGGCAGCACCGCCTGGTGTGACCCGGATCATCCAGCCCCGCCCCCAAGCGCCGAGTTAGCCGAACTTCTAGCTATACTTCGCCCATGACGACCGTGCCGCTGGGCGAGGCGAAAGACCGCCTCTCGGAGTACATCGCCGGCGTGGAACGCACACACGACCGGGTGATGATCACCCGGCACGGGCGTCCCGCCGCCGTCCTCGTCTCCCCTGACGACCTCGCCGCGCTCGAGGAAACGGTCGACATCTTGACCACCTCAGGCGCTCGGGAAGCCATCGCCGAGGGTCTCGCCGACCTGGCGGCCGGACGCGTCGCGGACAACGAGGCCCTGCGGGCTCGCTTCGCTCCTCGTTGAGCGGCCCGTACGAGGTTCGCATCTCCGCGCGCGCGGAGCGTGATCTGCTTCGCCTCCCCGAGAAGGTGGGTGCCGCCTGTCTGGACTTCATCTTCGGTCCACTGGCCGGTGACCCGCACCGGCTCGGCGGGGCGCTGAGCGGCCAGCTGGCCGGCCTGCGCTCCGCTCGACGCGGAAGCTACCGCATCATCTACTGCATCCACGACGAGCTGTTGCGCATCGACATCGTTCACATCGATCATCGAGGTGACGTCTACCGCTGAGCCGTCCTCGGGTTCTCGGGGAGTGGAGACGCGCCGGGGAAGCACCACCCCTGCCCCCCGAGCGAGGGAACGGGATCGCTGCGGGTCGGCCACGCGGTTCGCTACTCGACGGTCACGCTCTGATCGCCGAAGTCGGCGACGACGCGGAGCTTTCCGCCGAGCGCCTCGATGTAGGAGCTCAGGGTCCCCATCTCGGTAGAAGCCAGCTGTCCGTGCTCGATCTTGCTGACCCGCGCCTGGGAGACCCGCATCATCGCGGCCACGTCGGCCTGGGTCAGGGACTGCTCCTTGCGCAGCTGCGCCAGGCGGTGCGCCCGAACGGCCTCGCCGAGCAGCTTGCGCTCGCCGGCGACCGCCTGCTCGTCGAGCCGGCCCACGGCCTCCTCCCTGACATCTCTCCACGCCCTAGCCATCGTCATCCTCCGTCTCTCCGTACTCACCTGACAGCCACCAGCGGTAGCGGGCCTCGGCCAGCGGCACGTGCTCGGCGTACCACGCTCTCCAGTTGCCGGCCTTGTCCCCTGCGGTCAGGACGACGGCCTGGCGGTCGGGGTCGAAGACGAACAGCATCCGGATCTCCGACCGCCCCGACGAACCGGGCCGCAGCTCCTTCAGGTGGTGCAGCTTCGATCCCTTGATCCGGTCGACCGCCGGGCGACCGAGCGTGGGACCCACCTCCTCGAGGAGATCCAGCGCTGCGGTCACCAAGACGGCCGACTCGGGGTCGTCGTCGACCATGGCCAGGAATCAGGCTTCCACCTCGTCGAGGAGGATCACGGTCCAGGCCACAGCAGCCATGCTACAACATCAGCGTTATACAACGGAGTCGTTATGCGACGGGTCCCAGAGCATGAAGCGCTCAGGCCGAGCGTACCCGGACGAGGGGGAGCCTCAGGGGGAGCCATCCTGCGTGGATTGGGGTGCCGGCGGGGTCGGCCCGCATCGGGCGTGTGTTCATCCACCAGGACTTTTGCACTGCGGTGGGTGCGCGGTTCAGGCCTGGCGTCGCATGGCATGCAAGAGGTTCGTGGGTTCGATTCCCATCGCCTCCACCACCCCCGAACAGGGGGTTTTGCTCCATCGGTACCCTCCCAGAACAGGCGGAGGTGAGCCCCACAAGTAGAGGTGGCTCCCGATGGCGACCGGGGGCCGGGGAAGGGGCGATCTACCAGGAGACCCGCTCGCGGCGACTCGCGACCGGAGAGCAGGTTGAACCACCCTGGATCCACCGGAGGCTCTGAGCTCACAAGGGAGACTGAGAGCCATGCCTGCACCCCGGAAGTACGACCAGGAGACGCGTGATCGGGCGGTCCGGCTGTACCAGGAGCGTCGTCGGGATCACACCAGCGAGTCGGCGATCGAGAGTCGTCGACGGATTGGCGAGTTGTTGGACCTCGAGCCAGACACCCTGCGGGGCTGGGTGGAGCGTGCCGAGATCGATGCCGGCGCCCGGCCGGGGGTGACCACCGAGGAGATCTCGGAGATCGTCCGGTTGAAGAAGGAGAACGCGGAGCTGCGCCGGGCTAACGAGATCCTCGAGACGGCGTCAGCTTTTTTCGCGGCAGCGGAGCTCGACCGCAAAGGCTCGTGATCGTCGCGTACATCGACGCGTACAAGCAACAGTTCGGGGTCGAGCCGATCTGTCGCGTGCTTTCTGAGCACGGGATGCCGATCGCCCCGAGCACTTATTACGCCCATGTGGCCCGCCGGGTGTCCGACGCCGATTGGGATGACGCCCATCTGGCGAATCGGCTGCTGGATCTGTGGCGGGCGAACCGGTCGGTGTATGGGATCGACAAGCTGGCCGCCGCGGCGCGCCGGGCCGGCTTGGCCCTCGGCCGGGACCACGTCGGCCGCCTGATGGGCATCGTCGGGATCAGCGGGGCGCTGCGGGGCCGTCACCGCAGGCTCACGACCCGCCAGGACCCGGCCGCGCCCCGCCACCCGGACCGCTGCAAGCGGGCCTGGGACACCCCGAGCCGCCCGGATGAGTGGTGGGTCGCGGACTTCACCTACGTATGGACCCTGGCCG
>JAKARG010000207.1 GCA_021819345.1 Actinomycetes bacterium
ATCTCCCGGATCCCGAGCCCTGCGCCAACTGCGCGGTTGGCGAGTGGGACATGTGCCGCAACGGTGCCTACACGGAGTGGGGCATCAAGTCCCACCACGGCTACGCCCGGGAGCGCTACCGCATCACCCCCGACTTCCTCGTGAAGGTCGACCCGTCTCTAGGGGACCTCGGAGTGCTGCTCGAGCCGACCACGGTCGTCGCCAAGGCCTGGGACCACATCGAGCGGATCGGGTCTCGCGCCGTGTGGAAGCCGTCGAAGGTCCTCGTGACCGGAGCCGGCCCGATCGGACTGCTCGCCGCCCTCATCGGTCGCCAGCGGGGCCTGGAGGTGCACGTGCTGGACCAGGTGACCGAGGGCCTCAAGCCGGACCTGGTCACCGCCCTCGGCGCCACCTACCACCACGGGAGCGTGAAGGATGCCGCGGTAGACGCGGACGTGGTGATCGAGTGCACGGGAGTCGGCCAGCTGGTCTTCGACGTGATGGAGTCGACCGCCACCGACGGCATCGTCTGCCTCACCGGGGTCAGCTCGGGAGGGCGGAGCCTGCCTGTCGACGCCGGCCTGCTCAACCGCCAGATGGTCCTCGGCAACGACGTGGTGTTCGGGTCGGTCAACGCCAATCGGCGCCACTACGAGGCCGGCGCCCGGGCGCTCGCCAACGCCGATCACGCGTGGTTGGCCCGACTCGTCACCCGCAAGGTGCCGCTCGGGTCCTGGAAGGACGCCTACTCCCGCCAGCCGGGCGACGTGAAGACGGTCCTGTCCTTCGACGAGGCGTAGACCTCGGGGGAGGTCCGCCGGTCGGCGAGCGCCACGATGCCGGCGAGCGCCACGATGCCGGCGAGCTCGGTGATCTGGGTGGGTCGATCGGACCTCGGTGGTCCAGCGACCGGTTTTCACCGCGCTGGCTCACCGAGTACGACAGCTCGCGCCGAGATCACCGAGATCACCGGGATCAACGCCCTGAGACAGACCGGATCCGCTGCCAGAGTCGAGTCGAGCGGATCGGCCACCGGGCAACTGCGGCGGTTCGGCGCCGGCGCCAGGTCGCGCCGGCGCCAGGCAGCCCGGCCCGGCAGACCAGACCCCGGCAGCCCAGGCCCGGGGCGACCCCTACGCCACGACGACCCGCAGGTCGAAGCTTGCCGGCAGCATCCCGCCGGCCGCAAGGGCGGTGACCCGGACGGCTCCGATCACGCTGCCGGCGTCGAGCACCGGGGCGTAGGCGACACCGTCGGGACCGCTGGAGGCGGTCGCGACCCGCGCTCCCCCGGCGAACGCCGCCACCCCCGACACCACTCGGAAGCTCACCGGCACGCCCGGTAGTGGCCCCGCCGGACCGGTCACGACCACCGACAGCTGGGCACCGAAGGGCCGCCCGGCCCGGGCGACCAGCCCGTTGCCGGCCCTGACCTTGGTGAACCGAGCCGGCGTGGCCGGCCCGTCCATAGCCGGCGTGGCCGGCGCCCCCCGAGCCGGCGTGCTCGGCCCCTCCCGAGCCGGCGACCCCCAGGCCGGCCCCTCCCGAGCCGGCGTGGTCAACCCTCGTCGAGCGCGCGACGGAAGTCCGCGACCTGCGCACCGACCTCGCCCACTGCGGCTCCGGCGAGCACCGATCGCATCAGGACGGACGCGACGACCACGCCGTCGGCGGCGGCGGCGGCCTCCACCGCCTGCTCGGGGGTCGAGATCCCGAATCCCATGACCACCGGCAGGTCGGTGAGCGCCTTCAGCCGACCGGCGAGCACCTTGGCGGAGCCGGCGAGGGTCGCTCGCTCACCGGTCACGCCCATCAGGTTGACCCCGTAGACGAATCCCCGGGACCTCCGAGCGAGCAGGGCGAGCCGGTCGTCGGGGGTGACCGGAGCAGCCAGCAGGACCGTCGCGATCCCGGCCCCCGAGGCGGCATCCTCCCAGGGTGCAGACTCTTCCAAGGGGATGTCGGGGATGATCGCCCCGGTCACGCCGGCCTCGACGGCTCGGGCGGCGAAGCGCTCCAGGCCGGCGCGTAGCACCAGGTTGTAGTAGGTCATGGCCACGAGGGGCACGGGTTGCTCCCGGGCGGCCAGGGCCGAGAGCGCCGAGCCGGGGGTGACACCCCGGGCCAGGGCCCGCACCGACGCCTCCTGGATCGTCGGGCCGTCCATCGCCGGGTCGGAGAAGGGCAGCCCGACCTCGACGGCGTCGGCCCCCGCTTCCACCATCACCTGGAGGTAGTCGACCCAGTCGTCGGTGAGGCCGGCGGTCATGTAGGTGACGAGCAACTTGGCGCCGGCGTCTCGTCGGGCGCGCAGCGCCGGCTCGAGGGCCACGCCGCGCCCCGAGGAGCCCCCGGGCGATCCACCGAGCCCGGTTGCGGTCAACCGAGCCCCACCCGGTCACCGAGGAGCGACATCACCTGGCTGGCGTCCTTGTCACCTCGGCCGGACATGGTGAGCAGCACCGTCGAACCGCCCGGGACGGTGCCGTCCCTGGTCGCGCGCACCAGCCAGGCCAGGGCATGGGCGGGCTCCAGGGCGGGGATGATGCCCTCGGTTCGGGCGAGCAGCGACAAGGCGTCGAGCACCTCGTCGTCACCGGCACTGGCGTACTCCGCGCGGCCGGCGCCGGCCAGGTAGGCGTGCTCGGGGCCGATCCCGGGATAGTCGAGGCCGGCGGAGATCGACTCGGCTTCGAGGATCTGGCCGGCCTCGTCCTGGAGCAGCAGCGAGCGCATGCCGTGCAGCACCCCGGGCACGCCGCGGCCGACCGCCGAGCCGCCGGCGGCCTCGACTCCCACCAGCCGGGCCGAGGTGCCGACGAAGCCGGCGAAGGTCCCCGCAGAGTTGGAACCACCCCCGACGCAGGCGACCACCAGGTCGGGGTCGGACCCGCCGAGCAGGGTGCGGCACTGCTCCCGGGCCTCGTCGCCGATCACCCGCTGGAGCTCGCGCACCATCCACGGGAAGGGGTGGGGGCCCATCACCGAGCCGATGCAGTAGTGGGTCGTCTCCACCTCCGAGACCCACGCTCGCATCGCCTCGTTGACCGCGTCCTTCAAGGTCCTGCTGCCCGAGCGCACCGGGACCACTTCCGCCCCGAGCAGGCGCATGCGGAACACGTTGAGCTCCTGGCGCTCGGTGTCCACCTCGCCCATGTAGATGACGCACTGGAGGCCGAGCAGGGCGGCAGCGGTCGCAGTCGCGACGCCGTGCTGACCGGCGCCGGTCTCGGCGATCACCCGCTGCTTGCCCATCTCGACGGTGAGCAGCCCCTGGCCGATCACGTTGTTGATCTTGTGCGAGCCGGTGTGGGTGAGGTCCTCACGCTTGAGCAGGAGCCGCACGCCGAGCTCGGCCGAGAGCCGGTGGCACTCGGTGACCGGCGTGGGGCGCCCGGCGTAGTCGGCGAGCAGCCCCCGGTAACGGGCCACGAAGTCCGGGTCGGCCCACGCCGCCCGGAAGGCGGCCTCCACCTCGGCGCAGGCCGGCACCAGCGCCTCCGGAACGTAGCGGCCCCCGTAGTCGCCGAAGCGGCCCGACTCCGACGGCTCGGCCATCTCCACCCGGTTCGCTCCGGCGATCGTCACGCATCCACCTCCCAGTCGTAGGGACCCTCGTCGACCAGCTCACCCTCACAGGGAGCGGCGGCCTTGGCCGCGGCGATCAGCTCCCGGAGCTTCACCGGGTCCTTCACCCCTGGGGACCTCTCCACCCCGGAGCTGACATCGACCCCCCAGCAGCGGGTCCGGGCGACGACCGAGGCGACGTTGCCCGGGGTTATCCCCCCGGCGACCATCACCCGGAGCCCGACGGGCACCTCGTCGACGAGCGCCCGGTCCCAGGTCTGTCCGGAGCCGGGCCGGGGACCGTCCAAGAGGACCACGTCCGCTCCGTAGTCGACCGCCCTGGCGAGACGGGGATCGCCTGCGGTGAAAGCCTTGATCACCATCGGCACCCGCTGGCGTACCCAACGGGTGTCCTCCGCGCTCTCGTGGCCGTGGAGCTGCGCCGCCCGCATCCCCGAGCGCAGGGCGATCTCCACCACCCGCTTGGGCGCCTCGTCACGGAACACCCCGACCGCGACGATCTCCGGCGGCAGGCGCTTGACGATGTCGGCTGCGACCTGCGGGGCGATCTGGCGGGGGGAAGGGGCGAAGACGAAGCCGACCATGTCAGCGCCGAGTGCGACAGAGAGGAGGGCGTCGTCCTCGTTGGTGGTCCCGCAGATCTTCACGATCACCGGCCGGCCCCCCGAAGGGCGAAGACCGCGCCGGCCGGGTCGGCCGAGGTGACGAGCGACTCCCCGACGAGCACGGCGTCGAAGCCGGCGGCCGCCAGGCGGGCTGCGTCCTCCGGCCCCCGGATGCCGGACTCGGCGACCTTCACCACGCCGCCGGGCAAGCTCCCGGCCACCCGCTCCGCCCGGCCGGTGTCCACCTCGAAGCTGACCAGGTCGCGCTGGTTGACCCCGACGAGCGTCGCCCCGAGGTCGATCGCCCGGGCCGCCTCCTCCTCGTCGTGGACCTCGACCAGCGCGTCGATGCCGACCCTGCCCGCCAGTGAGAGCAGCTCGGAGAGCTCTCCGGGGGAAAGGGCGGCCGCGATGAGCAGGACCGCGTCGGCGCCCATCAGCCGGGCGTCGCACACGTCCGCCGGCCCCAGCGTGAAGTCCTTTCGCAGCACCGGGACCCCGCACGCGGCGCGCGCCGCGGCCAGGTCGGCGGGAGACCCGGCGAAGAACTCGACGTCGGTGAGCACCGACAGGCAGGCCGCCCCTCCCCTCTCGTAGGCGCCGGCGAGCGCTGCGGGGTCGAGGTCCGGCGCCAGGGGGCCCCGGCTGGGGCTCGCCCGCTTCACCTCCGCCACCACCGACAGACCGGCCTCGGTGGCGAGCGCCGAAGCGAACCCCCTGGTCGGGGGGGCGGCGGACGCCTCGGCGAGCAGCTCGTCGAGGTCCCGGCCGTCGGCACCGGCCGCCTCTCGATGGGCGGCCACTATCCGGTCCAGATATGTGCCCATCGCGTCTCGCAGCCTACCGGGCCCCGCCGGCCTGCTCCCTGCCCGCGTGCGGCAGGACCACCGCCTCGGTGCGGGTGGTAGGAGCGTCGGCAGCCCAACGGGGCGGTGGGGCGACCACCTCGGCGGGCACGCCGCCCTGGCTCAGCCGAGCCCGGGGAGGGCGACCACCTCCGCCACCACGCCGCCGGCGTCGAGCGTCGCTCCGGGCTCGACCGCCCTGCCGACGTACCCGAGGGCGACCGGGCCGATGGAGGAGGCGCTCGTCACCGCACCGACCACCTTGCCGTCACGGGTCAGCTCGGTCCCGGCAACGAGGGGATCGGCGGAGCGGAGCAGGCGCAGGTGGCGCGCCACGTTGCTGCCGCGCGAGTCGATCCGGGCGACCAGCTCCTGGCCGGTGTAGCACCCCTTGGTGAAGCTGACCGTCAATGGCACCAGCCCGGTCTCGGCAGGGATCGTCCGCTCGGTGAGCTCGGCACCCATCACCGGCACACCGGCTGCGATCCGGGCCGCCTCCCACTCGCCAGCGCTCAGCTCCCGACCCGGAGCGGGACCGACGAGCCCGGTCGGCTCACGACCCGGAGCGGGACCGCCGGCGACCGCCGGCCCACGACCGCCGAGGTCGGTCAGGTCTACTGCCGGCTCCCCGGACCACAAAGTGGCGAGTGGGACACCGCCGGAGCCGCCCGTGTCGGCTCCCCTGACGGCGAGCACCGAGATGCGGGTCGACCTGAGCTCGGCCCGGGTCCGGAGCTTGAAGCGGGCGAGCCGGTCTCGGAGCGCCTCGCCCCAGCCGGCGTCGGTGTCGAGCACGAAGCGCTCAGCGTCCGCCCGGGCCACCCGCACCAGCGCGTCGACTTTCCCCTGGGGAGCGAGCACGAACGACCAGGCCGAAGCGCCCACCACCAGCGCCGCGACGTCCTGGGTCAGCTGGCCCTGCAGGTAGCCCGAGGCGTCGGGCCCCTCGACGACCACCGCCTCCCTCTCCAGCCAATGGTGGGTCACCGCCGGCACCGGTTCAGCCACCTCCGAGCGCCCGAGCACGGGCGGCGCTGATCCGGAGATCGG
>JAKARG010000208.1 GCA_021819345.1 Actinomycetes bacterium
CGGGCTCAGGCGACGCCGAGGATGTGGTCCAAGGCGAGCTGGTCGAGGCGCTCGATGTTGGTGGCCCGCCGACCGGCGGCCTCGGGGTCGTAGTCCTCGTAGGCGCTGGCGTCGGCGAGGAGCTGGCCGAGGGTCTCTCCGGGGCCTCGGGTGGGCACCGACAGCTCGGGCACCCCGGCGGCGGCGAGCGCCGCTTGGACCTCGGGGTCGGCCCTCCAGGCCCGGGCCTTGGCTTTCAGTACCAGGTAGGTGCGCATGCAGGCAGCGGCCGACACCCACACGCCGGCTTCGTCCTCGGCCCGCAGGGGCTTGAAGTCGAAGTGGCGGGCACCGCCGTAGCCGTGGTGCTCGAGCAGGTCGACCAAGAAGAAGGCGCTCTTCAGGTCTGCGGCCCCGAAGCGCAGGTCCTGGTCGTACTTGGCCCCGTGCTGGCCGTTCAGGTCGATGTGGAACAGCTTGCCGGCCCACAGCGCCTGGGCGTAGCCGTGGACCACGTTGAGCCCGGCCATGGTCTCGTGGCCGACCTCGGGGTTGAGCCCGACCATCTCGGGGTGCTCCAGGCGCTCGATGAACGCGAGCGCATGGCCGATGGTGGGCAGCAGGATGTCGCCGCGGGGCTCGTTGGGCTTGGGCTCGAGCGCGAAGCGCAGGTCGTAGCCCCGGGAGATCACGTGCTCGCAGAGGGTGTCGATCGCCTCGGCCAGGCGGTCGAGGGCGGCCGGGACGTCCTTGGCGGCGTCGGACTCGGAGCCCTCACGGCCTCCCCAGGCGACGTAGACCCGGGCGCCGAGCTCGGCGGCGAGGTCGATGTTGCGCAGGGTCTTGCGGAGCGCAAAGCGCCGCACCCCCCGGTCGTTGGCGCTGAAGGCGCCCTCTTTGAACACCGGGTGGGTGAACAGGTTGGTGGTCATCATCTCGGTGACCATCCCGGTGCGATCGAGCGCTGCCCGGAAGCGCTTCACGAGCCGCTCGCGCTCGCGCTCGTCGGTGCCGAAGGGGATCAGGTCGTCGTCGTGGAAGCTCACCCCCCAGGCCCCGAGCTCGGCGAGGTGCTCGAGAGCCTCGACCGGGTCGAGGGGAGCCCGGGTCGCGTCGCCGAAGGGGTCCCGGCCCTGCCAGCCGACTGTCCACAGCCCGAAGCTGAAGTGGTCCTCGGGGGTCGGGGTGTAGCTCTCGGTCACGGTCGGCTCCATTTGCTCGTTGCCCCGGGCGGGCCGGAGCCGTCGTGGGCGGGTCGTTTCAGTCTGTCGCCGGGTCGCACGCAGGCGGTCACAGCAGCGGGCGCTGTGCGCTCTTGTGCCGTTCGTAGTCCAGCCGGGCGGCGCGAGTCGACTCGAGCTGGGCGACTGCGGCCACAGGGACGTCCCACCACGAGTCGCTGTCGGGCGCCTGGGGCAGGGGATCGGTCTCGATGTGGATGACGACTGGACCTCTGGCCCGCCTGGCTTCTCGGAGAGCGGAGCGGAGCTCGTCGATCCCGCTGGCTCGGACCACCTCGGCCCCGAGGCTGGCGGCATTCGCGGCGAGGTCGACCGGTAGGAGATCGCCGTCGAGGCGGCCGCTCGACGGGTCTCGGAACCGGTGGGATGTGCCGAAGCGCTGCGAGCCGAGCGACTCGGAGAGGGCGCCGATCGAGGCGAACCCGTGGTTGTCGACCAGCACCACGATCAACTGCACGTGCTCTTGGACCGCCGTCATCAGCTCCTGGGCCATCATCAGGTACGAGCCGTCTCCGACCATCACGTAGACGGTCCGGTCCGGTGCGGCCATCTTGGCGCCGAGGCCGCCGGCGATCTCGTAGCCCATGCAGGAGAACCCGTACTCGACGTGGTAACCCTTGGGGTCTCGGGTCCGCCAGAGCTTGTGGAGATCTCCCGGCATGGAGCCGGCGGCGCATACCACGACGTCGTGTGGGCCGATTGCCTCGTTCACCGCCCCGATCACTTCCGACTGCGACGGTAGCGGCTCGTGGCGGCTGTGAAAGGCGCGGTCGACGACCGTCCCCCAATCCTCGCGGAGCTGTCCGATCGCCGAGCGGTAGGAGTCCTCGATGGTCCAGCCGGCAAGTGCGGGGGTGATCTCCTCGATCGTGGCGCGGGCGTCACCGACGACTGCGACCCCGGCGTGCTTGGCTGCGTCGAAGCTGGCGATGTTGCAGTTGATGAAGCGCACTCCGTGCGCCTGGAAGGCGCTGCGGGAGGCGGTCGTGAAGTCGCTCCAGCGGGTTCCGAAGCCGATCACGACATCTGCGCTGCGGGCTAGGGCGTTGGCAGCGGTGGTACCCGTGACTCCGATGGCGCCGACGGCGCAAGGGTGGTCGTAGGGCAGAGAACCCTTACCTGCCTGGGTCTCGGCGACCGGGATCCCGGTCGCCTCGGCGAGCTGGGCCAAGGCGGCGCTGGCCTCGGAGTAGATCACGCCGCCGCCGGCCACTATCAACGGGCGCCGCGACGAGCGCACGAGGTCCAGAGCTCGAGCGAGCGAAGCGCGGTCCGGTACGGGACGAGGTACGTGCCAGGTACGCGGCTCGAACAGCTCGTCGGGCCAGTCGTAGGCTTCGGCTTGGACGTCCTGGGGGAAGCAGACGGTCACCGTCCCGGTCTCGGCCGGATCGCTCAGCACGCGCATGGCTCCGAGCAGGGCAGAGGGGAGCTGCTCGGGGCGGCTGACCCGGTCGAAGTAACGTGAGACCGGTCTGAAGCAGTCGTTGACCGAGACGTCGCCGGAGCTCGGCTGCTCCAACTGCTGGAGGACCGGTTCGGCGGCGCGCGTGGCGAAGGTGTCGGCCGGCAGGAGCAGTACCGGGAGCCGGTTGACGGTGGCGAGCGCCGCTGCGGTGACCATGTTGGTCGCTCCCGGGCCGATGGAGGTGCTGCAGGCCAGGGTGGAGAGGCGGTTGCGCATGCGGGAGAAGCCGACCGCCGCGTGGACCATGGCTTGCTCGTTGCGGGCCTGATGGTAAGGGAGCAGCCCCGGGGTGGCCAGTTCGGCTTCGAGCAGGGCTTGACCGATCCCGGCAAGGTTGCCGTGCCCGAAGATCCCGAAGCAGCCCTCGACCAGGCGATGTTCGGCCCCGTCACGTTCGCTCAGTTGGGCAGCAAGGAAGCCAACGGTGGCTTGCGCGACGCTCAGCCTGCGAGTGCCGGTCATCGGCTTCCAACGCTCCGGGAGCCCGGCAGCGGGAGGCGGGCGTCGACCTCCTGGTGTTCCCAGGTCTCCCGGACCCAGGCGTGGTCCGGGTCGTCGCAGGCGTGCCAGGCTCGCTCGCCCGGGCCTGCCATCACGTTGAGGTAGTACAAGTCGTAGCCGACCGCTGCCATCGACGGGCCATGCCAGCCGTGCGGGACCACGACGACGTCACCGCTCCTGACCTCGGCGAGGAGGTCGACGGGGCGTTGTGGCGTCCCGTAGACCCGCTGGTAGGCGAACCCTGCTCCACTCGGCCCGGCTCCGACCTCGAAGTAGTAGATCTCTTCGAGCACGCTCTCGCCCGGACGGTCCTCGTCGTGCTTGTGGGGAGGGTAGGACGACCAGTTCCCACCCGGGGTCACCACTTCGCAGACCATCAGCCGGTCACAGTCGGTGTTCACCGGCATGCAGATGTTGTGGACCTCACGTGAGCAGGCACCCCTTCCCCGTAGCTCGACCTCGACGGTCTCGACCGGGAGGTATGCGAAGGGGTGGCCGCCATTTGCGCGGGCCCCGGCAAGCGCGAAGCGGCCCCCTCCGGGGCTGTGCAATTCGATCCTCGATCCGGGTGGCACGTAGGTCGAGTCGGTCGGACCGGAAAGGGGGCCGCTTCGACCGGTCAGCTCCACCCGCGAGGTGCCACAGGTGACACTCGCTGCCCCCGACAGCGGCACGACCAGGATCTCCTCGTCGGCGTTGTCGAAGGTATGGGAGCCGTCCGGGCCGAGCGAGAGCACTCTGAGCGAGGCGAACGACCATCCGGCCGTGTCGGTGTCGAGCCATGTCTCGAATGCTCCGCGGGCCAACGAGTGGGCCGGGTGGTGTAAGCGGCGTTGGGATGGGGTCTCGGTGGTCACGGCCAGGTGTTCCTCACTGGTGGTCCTCGGTATGGCGGTGGACGAGGGCAGCCACCCGCTCGGTGGCTGCCTCGACGTCCCCTGTCGACGGGTAGAGCAGGTGCCGACCGACGACCATTCCACGCACGCCTGGCAGCCGCAGGGCCGCTTCCCACCGGGCAAAGGGGCTCCCGGCCGCTGTCGCCGGGTCCCCCCCGAGCAGGAGGGTCGGGAGGGTGATTGCGGCCATCACGGCCTCCATGTCGTCGACGACCGGCAGTTTGAGCCAGGTGTAAGCGCTGGTGGCCCCGATCCCCGAGGCGATGGCCGCCGAGGTGATCACAGCCTCTGGGGTGAGCACTGGCCCCACCCGGTCGCCCTCGTGCCTCGAGATGAACGGTTCCACCATCGCCGGGAGCCGACGACCGGCGAGAGCAGTCACGGCCCGCCCGCAGCTCTCGAGCGTTGCCAGGGACCCTGGGTCGGTCAGGTCGATCCGGCAGAGCATCTTGCCACCGTCCCAGCCCATCGACGCGATCGTGGCGGCGTCCGCAGCGGTGAACCGATCGTCCAGCTCGAAACTCGCGCCCTGCAGGCCGCCGCGGTTCATGCTGGCGAAGGCGACCTTGCCCTCGAGTGCCCCGGCGAGGAGGAGGTCCTCCAGGATGTCGGGGGTGGCAAGCACCCCGTCGACCCCGGGATGCCCCAGACAGGTGACGATCCGGGCGAGCAGCCCGGCACGGTCTGCCATCGCCGCCCTCTCGGGCCCTACGCCCAGGGCTCCGCGGGCTGGGTGGTCTGCGGCGACGATCAACAAGCGGCCGTCCCCGTCGAGCAGCAGCCGCCGCCGCCGCCGGGCAGCCGCCTCGGCCACCCGCTCGGGGTGATGGGCTCGCAGCTCTCGGATCCCGGCCAGGTCAAGGACCGACATCGTCGTGGCCCTCCATGGCGGCTTCCACCTCTGCCGTGGTGGGCATCGCCGTCGAGCACTCGATGCGGGTGGCCACCACCGCCCCTGCGGCGTTGGCGAACCGGAGCGTCCGATCCAGGGGCCAGCCCGACAGGAGCCCGTGGCAGAGGGCCCCTCCGAAGCCGTCGCCGGCGCCGAGCCCGTTGACGACGGTCACTGCCAGCGGAGCGACCTCGACGACCCCGTCGGAGTCGAACCCGAGGACGCCCCCGGGCCCGAGCTTGACGATGGCCAGGCCCACGCCCCGCTCCAGCAGGGCGGAGCCGGCGCGCCGAGGGTCGGTCTCACCAGTCGCCACCCGCACCTCTTCGAGGTTGCCGACCACCACGTCCACCCAATCGAGGGCCGCCCCGGCGGCCCGGCTGGCGGAACCGGGGTCGGGCCAGAACAGCGGCCGGTAGTCGAGGTCGAGGATCGTGAGGGGCCCCCGACGCCTGGCCTCCCAGGCCGCCAGCTGGGCCGAACGACTGGGTTCCTGCGACAGCCCGCTCAGGGTGGACCAGAAGACCCCTGCCGTACAGATCGCGTCCAAGTCCAGCTCGTCGGTTCGGATCTCCATGTCGGGCGCTTTCGGCCAGCGGTAGAACCACAGCGGGAAGTGGTCTGGTGGCTGCATCTCGCAGAAGGTGATCGGCGTCGGTAACCCCGGCACGGTCGAGACGAAACGATCGTCGACCCCGAGCTCCTGGAGGGCTCGGTGAACGAACCGCCCGAACGGGTCGTCACCCACACGGCTGACGATCGCACTGCGGCGTCCATGGCGGGCGGCAGCAACCGCCACGTTTGCGGCCGTACCTCCGAGGAACCGGCCAAATGTTCCCACCTCCTCCAGGGCCACGCCTGGCGTGAGAGGGTACAGGTCCACTCCCATCCGACCCATGGTCAGCACTTCGAAGGCGTCGTCTCCTGTTCCCCGGATCACATGGCTCCTTGCCGCGTCATGCCACCAGGCCGACAGAGCGTAGATGGTCGAGGCTGGCGCGGGCGTCCTCGAGTGGGACCGATCGACCGGTCGGGCTCGCGTCCTGCTCGACGGTCGCCCACCCGTCGTAGC
>JAKARG010000209.1 GCA_021819345.1 Actinomycetes bacterium
GGGCGGGCAGGGCCGACCGGCAGCCCTGGGGGTAGCCGCCGGTAGCCTGCAGAGGGGATGGCTCGACGCACCGACCGTAGGGGGCGCAGCGGCCCCCCGGTGCTCTCCCCGTCGGGCACGGTCGTAGTGGCGGTCGCCGCAGCGACGATCGCGGTGCTGCCGGTGTTCCTCACCGGCGCGCTGACGGTGCAGATCCGCCCCGGGCTGCAGGTGACGACCGGCGACATCGGTATCGCGATCGCCTCGTTCTTCGGGGCTTCGGCCATCTGCTCGGCCACCTTCGGTGCGCTCGCCGAGCGGGCCGGGTCGACGGTCCTGATGCGGATCGCCGCCGGCGTGTCGCTCGTAGCGCTCTGCGGCGTGGCGCTCTTCGCCCACCATCTCTGGAGCCTCGCTGCGTTCCTCGCCGTCGGCGGAGTGGGCAACGGCGCCATGCAGCCGGCGGTCAACCAGCTGCTCACCCGGGCAGTGCGAAGGGAGCGCCAGGGCCTGGCCTTCGGCGTCAAACAGGCTGCGATACCCGCCTCCACGCTCCTCTCGGGGCTGGCGGTGCCGGTGCTGGCCCTCACCTTCGGATGGCGAGCCGCCTTCCTCGTCGCCGGTGCGCTCGCCCTGGCGGTGCTAGTCGGGATCAGCGTGCTCGGGAGCCGCCTCGGTGGCACCACCCCGGCTCCGATCCATCGCCAGGGCCCCCGAGGTGCCACCGACGGATCGAGCCTCTCGGGGCTCTTCGCCCGCCCGCTCCTGGTCCTCGCCGCGGCCATGGCCATGGCGGTCGCGGCGTCCAACGCCATGGGCGCCTTCGTGGTCCCGAGCGCCGTGGCCCACGGAGTGGCCCCCGGTCTGGCCGGCCTGCTCGCCGCGCTCGGGAGCATCACCGGCCTCACCGCGCGGGTCACCCTCGGCTGGCGGGCCGACACCTCCCCCAACCATGGCCTGGTCGCCGCCCACCGCCACCTGAGGACGGTGTCGGTGCTGCTCGCCCTCGGGGTGCTCGGCTACCTCGCGCTCGCCAGCGGGAGCCTCGCGTTGCTGGTCCCTGGGACGCTGCTCGCCTTCGGGGCCGGATGGGGCTACAACGGCTTGTTCAACCTCGCAGTGGTCCGCGCCTACCCGAGCTCACCGGCGCGGGCCACCGGGATCACCCAGGTCGGCACCTATATCGGCGGGATGGTGGGGCCCCTCGGCTTCGGCCTACTCGTCGACCACCAGGGCTACGACCTCGCCTGGGTCCTCTGCGGCGCCGTGGCGGCCGCCGGCGCCGGGGTCTTCGTGATCGGGCGGCGGTACCTGGCACGAAGCACCGTGGCGGCCCCGGCCTCGAGCATCTGAGCCGGCCCGGCCCGTGGCGCCGGCTCGGGGCGGCTGGGCCTGCAGTCGGTCGGCCCGGACGGCAGCCCTGGGCTCAGGCGGTGAGCGGTGCGGCGCGCTCCTTGCTCTCCTTGCGGCGGTGCATGATGCGGGTCGCGGAGAGCAGAGCGGCGAGGACCATGAAGCCGACCGACGACAAGAACGCCGAGTGCAGCCCGGTGGTGAATGCCCCGGCCAGATGGTGGGAGAGATGGGTGGTGCCGACGAAGATGGCAAATGCGAGGCCCCGGGGGATCGACCGGGCGGCAACGAGGATCGCGACGGCGAAGGAGAAGACCATCCCGATGTTGGCGAAGGTCCGCAACATCCCCGAGGCGATGCCGAACTGCTTGCCCGGGACCGCCTTCATCACCGCCGAGGTGTTGGCCGGGAAGAACCCACCCGAGCCGATGCCGTTGATCGTCGCTGCCACGACCACGAGCCACAGGGCACTCGACACGCCGAGGTCTGCGTAGACGAGCAGAGCCACGATCTCCACGGCCAAGCCGACTGTCGCCGGCCACACCGCCCCGATCCGGTCGGAGATCCGGCCACCGAAGGGCCCCACCACCCCACCGACCAGGTAACCGGGGACCAGTAGTAGCGAGGCGTCGAGCGGGCTCAACCCCCGCACCCCTTGCAGGTACATGATCACGAGGAACAGCACTGCGAAGTTGGCGAGGCCCTGGAACATCGAAGCCAGGAGCGTCGGGCTGACCGTCGGGATGCGGAACAGCGACAGGTCGAGCATCGGCGAGGCTCGCCGATGCTCGATCAGCACGAAGGCGACGAGGAGCACCACCCCTCCTACCAGGGCGCCGAGCGCCGCGGCGTCGAAGGCCGTCGTCGCGATCTGGGTCATCGCCCACAGGATCCCGAACAGCCCGGCCCCGAGGGTGGCCATGCCCACCAGGTCGAGGCGCTGTCGGTGGCGTTCGCCGCTGTCGCGCAGGACCCGCAGTGCCAGGGCAAAGGCGAAGATCCCGGCCGGGACGTTGATCCAGAAGATCCAGCGCCAGGAGATGTAGGTGATGATCACCCCGCCGAGAAGTATCCCGAGGATCGCCCCGACGTTGTAGCCGACGGCATTGAAACCGAACGCCCTACCGCGAGACTCCGGCGGGAACGTGTCGGCGATCACCGCCCCGCTGTTGGCGGTGATCAGAGCCCCACCGACGCCCTGGAGGATGCGGAAGGAGATGATCGTCGCCTCGTTGCCGGCGAGGGCGCACAGCGCCGAGCCGACGATGAAGATGATGAACCCGGACTCGTACATCTTCACCCGACCGAACATGTCCCCGAGGCGCCCCACCTGGGTGGCGAGCAGGGTGATCACGAGAAGGTAGGAGATGATCACCCACACCACTCCCGAGAGCGGCACGTGCAACGCTCGCTCGATCTCGGGCAGGGCGAGCACCACGATCGTCGTGTCCACCGCGGCCATCAGCACCCCGGTCATGATCACGATCAGTGCCAGCCCGGTCCGCACCGGGCGCTCCGCCGAACCGGCTCCCGCCTTCCCCGCCGCGCGCGTGCTCACGGGTCGTTAGCCTACCGTAGCGTCGCGGGGATTCCCCAGGTCCCGCCTGCCGCGCGACGGCCCTCCCCGCCGAGCGACGGTCGACCTGGCTCAAGGCGTCTGCGCCGGAGCCCGATGAAACAGGGGTATGAGAGGTGCTCTGCTCTCGATCCTCTGTGGCCTGGTGGCGTTCGGCTGGGTGACGACCTCCGTGGCCCCCTCGGCAGCGGCCCGCTACCCGACAGCCTTGGTGCCCTCGGCCGCCGCCGCGAGCGGCGGGGTCGCACCAGGTGCCGCCGGCTCCGCTGCAGCGGTGACAACCGCGGAGAAGCGCCCGAGCAACCCTCCTGCCAACGACCACAGATCCCCGCTCGCTGCACGCCCCGCAGGTGGCGACAGCCTTGCCGGTATCGGGGACGGCACCCCGGCGAGCGGTCGGGCACCGGTGACCACCACCCCCACCTCTCGGCGTGCCGGCGCAGCCGTCGGGTCCTCCACGACCGCGAAGCCACCTGCGGCCACGACGCCACCCACGACCGGCGCCTCGGCTCCGCTGCGTGCAGAGACCACTGCGAGCGGGTGGGGCTGCGGAGCTGCGATCGCCTACCTGCGGACCCACGCCGCCCCCGGCTTCAGCTTCGAGTGCCCGGGCAGCTCCCTCGGCCACCAGGCGATGACCTGCATCAACGTGCCCGGCGTGTGCCCGGGCGAGAAGCTGATCGCGATCACGGTGCCCTGCCCGGCCGCCTACATGAACGAGGCGTCCAACTCCTTCGTGCTCCAGCACCTCTCCAACGCACCTATCGACCCCTACGGCTACTGCCCCTGAACCCACGGCACTTCCCGGCCCGAGATCACCCCTCGGCACTGGGGCGTGACCAGGCGCTCGTCTACGACCCCTTCGGTCACCTGCCATCCGCACCGAGATGGATGGTGGCGAGACGCTCCCAGCTCCGACCTCCGTCGGTTGTGGCGTAGATGCCCGAGCTGGCCGAAGCCTTGCCTCCCGAGATGACCATCCACGCAGCCCCGAGCCCCGAGCTCGACCGCACCGGCACCGCAGAGGTAGGGCCGGCGAGGGACGCCGGAAGGCCACCCTGCGGGACGGCACCCTGTGCATCCGGGGCCGGTGGCACTGCGATGCTCCACCGGAGGCCTCCGTCGGTGCTCGTGAGGAAGCTGTAGGAGCCGTCGTTCTGGTCGAGGACGCTGAACCACAGCTCCTGTCCGCTGACCTCGAGCAGGCTCAGCTCCGCCCCGCCGATCCCGACCGTCTGAGGGCCGCTCGGAGCGGGGACCTCGGGGCGGACGACGTTGCGGGTCTGCGCGTAGGGAGGCAGCGTGCGCAGGAGGTCCCTCCAGTGCTGGCCGAGGTCGGTCGTGGCGAGCAGGTCGGCGGTGTAGACCGGTTGGCCCATGGCGGAGTGGCCGGCGACCTGGTCGACGCTCAGGTAGGCACGGCTCCCCCGACAGGCCGCCATCCCGACCGACGCTCCCTCGGGAAGGCGGTGGGCCGATAGTGCAACCCGCCAGCGCCGGCCGGCGTCCACGCTGTCGAGCACCTCGCTGTGCCCGGAGCGGCTGGCGACCGCCCAGAGAACCCCACCTACCGGCTGAGCGGCTGCACATACCGGCGGGGCGGTCACCGACGCCGGCGCAAACGACCAACCGATAGGCGGGGCGAGCGGCCGCCAACCGCGGCCGGAGTCGGTCGTGACGAGGGTCTCTCCGCCGGCGATCACCACTCCCGAGCTGGCCGACCAGAACTGGGCGAAGTCGACCGGGCCGGCGAGGGGGACGAGCAGCGGCCGCCACGACCCCCCGGTGCTGCCGGTGTCCCCCGCGCCATCGGTGTCCCCCGTACCGTCGGTGTTCCCCGCGCCGTCGGTGTTCCCCGCGCCGTCGGCGGACTGAATGCTGCCTGCGGGCTGAATGCTGCCGGCGGGCTGAATGCTGCCGGCGGCCTCGGTGCCCACGAGGAGCTGGTCGGCAGTGACCGCCACCATCGTCTGCGGGCCGACCGGGTCGAGGCTCGACAGGGCGTCGGGTGGTCCGAGCACCTGCACCCAACGCCGCCCGCCGTCGGAGGAGACGGCGAGGCCCCCCTGGCCTCCGGCGACGGCGAAGTGCGGATTGGAGACAGCGAGCTGGCCCGCACCGACGGTGGCGGCCGCAGCGGCCGCAGCGGGTGGTAGATCGGATGCGGTCCAGGTGGCCCCACCGTCAGCGGTCCGCTCGGCGATGGCTCCTTCGCCCCCCTCCTGCACCCCCACCTCGGCCGAGGCGAACGACACCGCCTCGGTGCCGAGACCGGTGTCGGTCCGGGTGAGGTCCCAGCGTCGGCCGGCGTCGCTGGTCGCATACACACCCCCCGGGCCGGCCTCGACCCAGGTGCTCGCGCTCAGCGGGTCGAAGGTGGCCGCCTCGGTGGTCAGCTCGGCAGCACCGCCGGTCTGCAGGCTCGAGAGGAGCCGCCAACTACGCCCACCGTCGGAGGAGCCCTCTACGGCGACGCCGGAGCGACCGAAGCCCACGGGCGCCACGAGGTCCCAGCGCCCGGAGCCGGTCGAGAAGGCATGGACCGCCCCGACGGCAGTGCCGCCGTGGTAGCGCCGCTGGTCCCATGACCCCCACCCGGGCTCCGGGGCCGGGAGACGCGCCGAGGACCACCTTCGCCCCCCGTCGGTGGTCCGCCACATCACCGGCGCACCAGGATCGGGCTCGCACGCGCCGGGGCTCAGCCAGCCAACGCTCGCGGAGACGAAGTCGAGCTGTGGCGGGGCGTTGGCCGGGCACGATCCCCGCACGATCGGACCGCCCTGGTCGGGCAGGGAGGCGGCGGGCAGGAGTTGCCAGCGCACCCCACCGTCGGTCGTGGCCCACCAGACCATGCGCAGCGAGCCCGTCGCCCCGAGCACCCCGAGCAGCCAACCGTCGGAGGAGTTGGCGAAGTCCATCGACTCGAACAGCACCGCGGCCTTCTGGACCGGTGGGACCGGCAGGAAGCTCCGCTCCCAGCGCCGGCCACCGTCAGTGGTGTGCAGCACGGTCGTCCTCGGCGGGTCGAGACCGACGCCCTCCTCCGCGACCCAAGCGTCTTCGGCCCCGGCAAACCAGCTCGCCACTATCCCGAGGCTCGACGGCACAGATC
>JAKARG010000210.1 GCA_021819345.1 Actinomycetes bacterium
CAAAAAACAGGCTTCGGCTGTTCCGCATCCGGGCCTTCGCCGCGGGCAACATCGCCGCCCTGCTCGGGGCGATGGGACGCGGCGGCCTGCAGTTCATGCTCATCATCTGGCTCCAGGGGATCTGGCTCCCCCAGCACGGCTACAGCTTCGCCAGCACCCCGCTGTGGGCCGGGATCTACATGATCCCGCTCACCGTAGGGTTCCTCGCCACCGGGCCGCTCTCGGGCATCCTCTCGGACCGCTTCGGGGCTCGGCCCTTCGCCACCGCCGGGCTCGTGATCGCAGGATCGGCGTTCCTGCTCCTCGAGACCCTCCCGATGAACTTCGGCTACGTGTGGTTCGCCCTGTTGATCTTCTGGTTCGCGTTGGGCTCGGGGATGTTCTTCTCACCCAACCAGTCCGGGGTGATGAACAGCCTGCCTCCCGACCAAAGAGGCGCCGGCGCAGGGATGCTGGCCACCTTCCAGAACTCGGCGTCGGTGCTGTCGATCGGGGTGTTCTTCACCGTGATCACCATCGGCCTCGCCGCCGAGCTGCCGAGCAGCCTGTTCCACGGCCTGGTCGCCCAGGGGGTCCCCGCCGCCGCGGCCCACAAGGTCGCTTCGCTGCCGCCGATCGGGAGCCTCTTCGCCGCCTTCCTCGGTTTCAACCCGATCGCCGAGCTGCTCGGGGACAAAGCGACCCTCGTCAACACGCTCCACCTGAGCCCGGCTCACGCTCGCTACCTGCTCGGACGCTCGTTCTTCCCCCGCCTCATCTCCCCGGCCTTCGCCAGCGGCCTGCACCTCGCCTTCGACTTCGCAGCCGGCGCGTCTGGGATCGCAGCGGTGGCGTCGCTGCTGCGGGGTGGGCGCTACGTCCATATCGAGCCCCGTCCCGGGGCAGCCACCACCCTCGATGCCGCCGGCGAGGGGCTGGCCGGCGCAGCCCGCATGGCTGGCGCAGAGATCGGCGCCGGCGACCTGGTCGGCGGGCTCTCGGCGACCGAGGAGTGATCCCTTGAGAGCCCGGCCGCCCGGAGCCTCCGAGCCTCGACCGCTCCGCCCCGGCGCATGCAAGGCGGAGGCCGGGGACAGGAACGGGGACGGGGAGCTGCTCGGGATCGGCGAGGCGGCGGCGGCCACCGGCGTGTCGGAACGGGCACTGCGCTACTGGCAGCAGCTCGGGCTGATCACCCCCACCGGCACCACCCCGGGCGGGCTGCGGCGCTACTCCGAAGGGGACATGGCGAGGGTCGGGCGGCTGCGGGAGCTCCAGGAGCTGCTCGGCTTCGGCCTGGAGGAGATCCGGGAGGTCTTCGACAACGAGGACCGACTGGAGCAGCTTCGGGCGGAGTACCACGCGGAGAGCACCGATGCCGCCCGGCGGAGGGAGCTGATCGCAGAAGGCCTGCGGGTACGCGCCGGCCTCCGCTCGACCGTGGTGGCCAAGATCGGGGCCCTGGAGAGGTTCTTGGGGCAGCTCGACGCGGAGCGCGACCGGCTCCAGCGCATCCTCGACGAGGGCGAGGTCGGCGCCCCTCGGCCGCAGGCGCCCCTCAGCCGGCAGGCGCCCCTCAGCCGGCAGGCGCCCCTCAGCCGGCAGGCGCCAAGCGGTAGCTGAACCCGCCCCTCTCGGAGGTCTCCGTGACCCGGATCCGCTCGGGTCCCCCGCCGGCGGACTCGGTGCAGTAGAAGACCAGGCCGGGCCGCAGGGGCTCCTCGCTCGGGCAGCGCACGAGCGGCGTGGAGCCCGCCGTCTGGAGGTCGAGGGAGAGCTCCTCGGCGACCACCGGGCCCTGGAGGGTCCTGCCGACGTGGCTCTGGACCCCGACCAGGACGAAGACGACCGACACCACGACGAGGAAGGTCATAGCGATCAGTCCCGGGACCCAGTACCCGCGCCTGGGGCGCGCCGGCGCCGGCGGGTCCTCGGTGCTCACCTCGGCGAGCCTACGACCTGCCGGCCTGCCGCTCGGGCGCCGGCGGCTGGCAGACTGTGGAGCATGCCAGCCGATCCGATCAGCGACGACGAGCGGGCCGAGCGCCTGCGAGGGCTCCGGGAGCTGATCGACCTGATCCGCCCGGCGGTGCAGGCCGACGGGGGCGACCTGGTCCTCCTCGAGGTCGACATCGAGGAGGGCAGGGTGAACGTCCAGCTCCAGGGTGCCTGCAGCTCGTGCGCGATCAGCGCCACCACCCTCCAGGCGGGGGTCGAGCGGATCCTGAAAGAGCGCCTCCCCTGGGTGCAGGAAGTCTCCGGCGGGGTCGACGAGAGCCTCGACTGGGAGACCAGCGCGGCGATGGGCAGGGGGGGCTACACCCCCTCCTGGTAGCTCCCCGCGCCCGTCGGGCTCAGGCGCGCCGGAACCGCTCGAGCAGCGCCCGCCACCAGCTCCGGCGGGCAGGCGGGTCGTCCTTGCCCAGGTAGAACGCCTGGAAGGCCCGGGTCTCGTCACCGAGCGGGGGTGGCTCCTCGGGTTGGTCCATCCCGAGGAGGGTAGCGGCCGAGCAGGAGCCCCGGAGGGTTCCTTCTCGGCTCCGTCGGGCGAGCGGGACTCGAACCCGCGACCCCCAGACCCCCAGTCTGGTGCGCTACCAAACTGCGCCACCGCCCGTAGGGGTCCAGCCTACCCGACGCCGCCCTCCTCGCTCAGACGTGCTTGGGGAGCCAGGTCGCGAGCCAGTAGACCCGGTAGATCAGGTAGCCGACCAGGCCGACGAGGAGCACCTTGAAGTGCCACGGAGCGCTCTTCTGGGCCTTGGTGATGACCGTCCCGCACGCGGGGCACTCGCCGTGCTCTCCGAGGCTCGGCGGGTTCCAGAACTTGCTGCAGTCGTCACACCAGGGCACGGGACCTCCAACCGGCACCGGCTCGGCCCCACGCCGCCCGGCAGGGTCGTGGGGTGGCGTGGTCGGCAGTCCAAAGCTAGCGACCCGAGCGCTGTTTCAGTTGCGCCGCACCACGAGGATCGCCACGTCGTCGGCGAGGCGCCCGGCGGCAAAGTCCCGGGCGGCAGCGAGCAGCGCCTTGGCCACGGTCTCCGCCGCCTGGCCCGGGTCCCGGCGCACGATCTGGGCGATCCGCTCCTCGCCGAAGAGCTGCCCTCCGGCACGCGCCTCGGCCAGCCCGTCGGTGTAGAGCAGGAGCAGGTCGCCGGGAGCGAGGGGGACCTCCCGGGAGTAGTACGAGCCCTGGGGGTCCAAGGTGAGCAGGGGCCCCGTGGAGCGCAGGGCCCGCATCCCGCCGTCGTGCCAGAGCCAGGTGGTCGGGTGGCCTGCGGAGGCGTGGCGGATCGTGCCGGCCTCGGTGTCGAAGACGACCACGCAGCACGAGACCATGTCCTCGGGGCGCCCGGTCACCGACAGGACCCCGTTCAGCTCCTCGAGCGCCTGGGCCGGGTCCCGGTACTGGAGCAGGAAGTTGCGCAGGAGGTACTTGACCTGGAAGGCGGTGATCGACGGCTCGACCCCATGTCCGGCGACGTCGCCGATCACGCAGGCGAGCCGCCCCGGCCCGGTCGGGTACACGTCGTAGAAGTCCCCGGCCATGAGACCCGATCCGGGCTCGTAGACCCGCCCGAGCTCGAAGCCCTCGATGCTCGGCAGCTCCTCGGGCGCGAGACGCTCGGTCCAACGCCGGGGAGCGAGGTCCTGCTGGACTAGCACCTCCTCCGCCCGCTGCTCGACGATCGTGCGGTTCTCCGAATGGCGGGCCTCGTCGAAGATCCTCGGGGCGATGCGCAACGTCAGAGCCACCGGCGCCCCGACGAGGAGCAGCGGGACCTCGAACCACGGAGAACGGGACCACGACGCCACTGCCAGGCCGACACCGACCACGACGTAGAGCACTGCGTTGTGCAGGTCCTTGTCGAACGCGACTCGCGCCAGCTCGGCAGCGTCGCTACCCGACCCGGTGACCGTGGTCTCCGCCTCGATGCGCCGGGCCGCCCGGGACATCCTCACTGCGGCCCGGGTCCAGAGGAACCCGGCGACGAGGCAGAGGACTGCCGCCGCCGCCAGCCAGGGCTGGGCGTCCATGCCCAGACGCTACCAGCAGCCCAGCAGACCGCCCCGGTGAGCACCACCGGGCGCCCGGCTCCCCGGGTCGGCTCAGGCGTCTCGGCGACGGACCCTCAGCTGGAGAGGGGTCGGGCCGAGACCGAAGTGCTCCCTGATGCGCCGCTCGATGAACCGGAGGTAGGTGGGCGGCAGCTTGGCGCTCGCGAACAGGGTGAAGGTCGGAGGGTTGGTGGCCCCCTGCGTGGCGTAGATGATCCGGCCGTGGGGCGAGCGGTGGTCGGCCTGGGCGGCGGCGACCACCCGGTTCAGCTCGGCGGTCGGCACCCGCCGGGAGTAGGCGTCGAGCGAGGCACGGATCGCCGGCAGGAGCTTGTGGACCCCGAGGCCGGTCCGGGCGCTCACCCGGAGCACCGGGGCGTAGGAGAGGAACCCGAGGCGGTCCTCCAGCTCGATGCCCACCGAGCGGCGGGCGTCGGGGTCGAGCAGCTCCCACTTGTTGAGCAGGATCACCACCGGGTCACCCGCCGCGTCCACCCTCTCGGCGAGCCGCTGGTCCTGGCGGGTGACGCCTGCCGACGCGTCGATCACGAGCAGGGCCGCGTCGGCCCGGTCGATGGCCTGCAGGGCCCGGACCAGCGAGTAGTACTCGGCGCCCTCCGCCTCGCGAGCCCGCCGGCGCATACCTGCGGTATCGACGAAGCGGACCATGCCGTCCTCGGTGGAGACCACCGTGTCGATGGCGTCGCGCGTCGTGCCCGGCTCGTCGTGCACCACCGAGCGCTCGTCGCCCACCAGGCGGTTGAAGAGGGTGGACTTGCCGACGTTCGGCCGCCCGACGATGGCGACCGCCGGCACCCGTAGCTCCGTCCCCTCCGGGCCCGCAGCCCCTCGTGGTCCCGACGCCGGATCGGTGCTCGGGTCGAGGCCCGCTCCCGCTCCGGCGGCTGGCTGCTTGGGCAGCAGGGCGACCAGCGCGTCGAGCAGATCGCCGGTCCCGCGCCCGTGCAGCGCGCTCACCGGGTGGGGGTCGCCGAGGCCGAGCCTGGAGAAGGCCCACGCGTCGCTCTCCCGGTTGGCGCTGTCGACCTTGTTGGCGACGAGCAGCACCGGGGTGCGCCGGGTCCGCAGGAGCCGGGCGACCCGGGCGTCGTCGTCGGTGATCCCGACGGTCGCGTCGACCACGAGGAGGATCGCCGCCGCCTCGGCGACCGCACGCTCTGCTTGGGCGCTCACCGCCCGGTCGAGGACGCTGCCCGAGCCGAGCCACCCGCCGGTGTCCACGATGGTGAGCTCCCGGCCGGCCCACTCGGCGTCGAGCGGCTTGCGGTCCCTGGTCACCCCGGGGCGCTCCTCGACGATCGCCTCGCGCCGGCCCACGATCCGGTTGACGAGCGTCGACTTGCCGACGTTCGGCCGACCGACCACTGCGACTTGTGGACGGGCGGGGCGAGCCGGGGCCGGTGAGCCCCGCCCCGCCGTGCCCGAGACGGTGGCCATGGCGCCCTCGGTCCCGCTCACCGGCTGCCGGCTCCGAGCGCCTGGCGGAGGCTGGCGCCGTCGGCGGGCACCACCTCGACGGCACGAGGCAGCGAGGCGGGCTCCCACCCGTCGAGGAAGCGGCCCCCCGACAAGCAGACGTCGGGGAGCAGGTAGCGCCGCCCGGCCGGGAGGCCCTCGAGGGTCCGGGCCACGTCCTCGCCGGTCAGCAGTCCGGCCACCGCGATATTGCCGCCGAAGAACCGGTTCTCGACGGCGACCACCTCCGTGCCGGGACGAGCCTCGCCCGCCAGGCGGGCGATCCACCCGGCCGCGTAGGCGCCGGTGAGGATCGTGACCGGGGCTCCGGGGCGGCCCCGGAGCTCGACCGATCCCGGGGCCCGGGGCGCCCGGTCGCCGGCTGCCGGCGCGCCGTCGACCGACTGGAAGAAGCCCC
>JAKARG010000211.1 GCA_021819345.1 Actinomycetes bacterium
GTACCGCTCGCCGAGGACCCGGCCCACCGAGTCGGTGATCCACGACGAAGACATGCTGGTAACGCTAGTTGTGGGGAGCCCGGAAGTGGGGAATGCCGGGGCCTTGGAGCCCCGGGGTGGCCAGGGCCGAGCGGTCAGCCGGCCGGGAGCTCGCCGGTGTCGAGCAGGGCGGCGAAGGCGGCCTCGCCGACGACGGGGACCCCGAGCTCGGCTGCCCTGGCGAGCTTGGCTGCGCCCGGCTCGGAGCCGGCGACGACCACTGCGGTGCGCTTGGAGACGCTCCCTGGGGACCTGCCCCCGCGCGCAATGATCGCCGCCTCGGCTTCCTCCCGGCTCCAGCCCTCCAGGGTCCCGGTGACCACGACCGACTTGCCCGAGAGGACCTGGGGTAGCTGGGGCTCCCCGGCTCCTTCGAAGTTGACCCCGGCGAGACGGAGCCGTTCGACCACGTCGCGGTTGCGCTGCAAGGAGAAGAACCCCACGACGCTATCGGCGATGACCGTGCCCACCCCCTCGACGGCGCCGATCTCCTCCGCCGTGGCCCCGAGGAGCCGGTCGAGATGACCGAACGCAGCGGCGAGCGCCGCGCTGCCGGTCGCACCGAGGTGGCGGATGGAGAGCCCGACGAGCAGGTTGGCGAGCGGCCGGGCGCGCGAGGCGTCGACGGCGGCCATCAGGTTGGCCACCGAGGTCCCACCCCAACCCTCGAGCCCGGCGACGCCATCGGGGGTGAGCGCGTAGATGTCCGCCACGTCGCGGAGCAGACCTGCCCGGACGAACTGGGCGACGCTCCGCTCCCCGAGGTGCTCGATGTCCATCGCCGGGCGCGAGGCGAAGTGGGCGATGCGCTGCACCCGCTGGCCGGGGCAGTCGAGGTTCACGCAGAAGGTGTCGCTCTCGCCCTCCAGGCGCACCAGGCGCTCTCCGCAGGACGGGCAGCGCTCCGGGAAGCTCCAGGGTGCCAGGCCGGCGGGCCGCAGAGCGAGGACCGGCCCGCGGACCTCGGGGATCACGTCTCCCGCCCGGCGCACCACCACGGTGTCCCCCGGCCGCACGTCCTTGGCGAGCACCTGGTCCTCGTTGTGGAGGGTCGCCATGGAGATGCGTGCCCCTCCGACGCTCACCGGCTCGAGCACTGCGAACGGGGTCGCCTTGCCGGTGCGGCCGACCGACACCATGATGTCGCGCAGCAGGGTCGTACGCTCCTCTGGGGGGAACTTGTAGGCGATCGCCCACCGCGGCGCCCGGGAGGTGGAACCGAGCTCGGCTCGCTGGGCGAGGTCGTCGAGCTTCACCACCACGCCGTCGATCTCGTAGTCGAGGCGGTGGCGGTCGGCCTCCCAGCGCCTGCAGTAGGCGTCGACCTCCTCCAGGGTGCCGACCAGCTCGGTGTGGGGGTTGACCGGGAAGCCGAGCCGGCGCAGCCACTCGAGGGTCTGGCCGTGGCGCTCGAAGCTCGGCCCCCCGACCACCTCGCCCACCTGGTAGGCCCAGAAGTCGAGCTGACGGGAGGCGGTGACGCCCGGGTCCTTCTGGCGGAGCGAGCCCGCAGCTGCGTTGCGGGGGTTGACGAAGCTCCGGGCTCCCGCGGCGCTCTGGCGGCGGTTGAGCGCCTCGAAGGCCGGGACCGACATGTACATCTCCCCGCGCACCTCGACGACCCGGGGCGCCGGTGCGGCGAGGACCCTCGGCACCGCCGCGACGGTGGCGACGTTGGCGGTGACGTCCTCTCCCACCGTCCCGTCACCCCGGGTGGCAGCCCGGGCCAACCTCCCGTCCTCGTAGAGGAGGCTCATCGCCAGACCGTCGATCTTCGGCTCGCAGGTGAAGCCGACCGCAGCACCCACGTAGCGTTCGATCCTGCGCCCCCAGGCCAGGAGCTCCTCGTAGCTAGTGGTCTTGTCGAGCGACATCATCGGGGAGCGGTGGCGCACCTCGGAGAAGGTCGCCGCCACGGAGCCCCCCACCCGCCTAGTCGGCGAGGTCGGGTCGGCGAGGTCGGGATGGCTCGACTCGATCGCCTCGAGCTCGGCGACCAGGGCGTCGAAGTCGCCGTCGGGGATCTCCGGAGCGTCGTCGACGAAGTAGCGCTCGGAGTGATAGCGGACCAGCTCCCGGAGCGCCTCGGCACGCGCCGCCAGCTCCTCGGGCGGCTCCGTGGCGACGGGCTCGGACATGCCCAGACCATACCGACGCGAGCCGCCGGAAAGCCGGTGGCGCACCGTGCTCCGCAGTGGCATCATCCGCGAAGTGCAGCGCCCCGGCGACCTCGGCGGTTCCCCGGAGGCGCGCTCGTCGGGGCGGGGCCCGGGCAACGGCCGCCACTCGCTCCGGGACCTGCTCTCCGGCCGGCCCGGTGCGCTGGCGCTGTCGATCCTCGCTGCGGGCGGCCTCGTGGCGGTCCTCTCGGGAGCCCTCGACTCCGCGGTGATCGACCGGGGGCCACTGCTGTGGTCCTCGGTCGCCGTCGCCGGCGGGCTCGCCGTGGTCGGCTGCGCCACCCGCCCCCGGTGCTGGTGGCTCCGGCGTGCACCGCTCGTGGCGCTGGGCGCCGCCGCGCTGGCTGCCGCCGGATGGTTGTGGCTGCGCTCCTCGGGCCTCACCGGCGACAGCTCCTACCCGGCGGTGTTCGTCCCGATCGCCTGGCTGGCCCTCTTCGTCCTCGGAGCGGGCCTCGACGGGCTTGGTCGCAGCACTCCGGGAGTCGCCACCGCCCGGGCCCTGAGCGGGCCGGCGGCGCTGCTCGCCGTGTTCCTCTGGATCAACTCCTACTACGGCTACTGGCCGACGGCGGGGGCGCTGCTCGGCGCCCCTTACCCGGGCCAGGTGTCGGCCGCCCGGATCTCCACCGAGCTCGCCGGGTACCGCTCGAACCCGGTCGCTCCCCCGGCGACGGGCCCGAGGCGCCGCCACCCGCCTGCCACCCACCACCCTGCCGCCACCCACCACCCTGCCGCCACCCATCCTGCCGCCACCCACCACCCTGCCGCCACCCATCCTGCCGCCGGCGGCGTGATTGGCCCGGTGAGCATCCCGGGACGCAGCATCGGCTTTCGTGCCGCCCTCGCTTACCTCTGGCTGCCCTCCGACTGGGCAACGATCCCGCATCGCGACCAGCCGGTGATCGTGACGCTCACCGGGATCCCGGGCCGGGCACTCAATTGGGCATGGGCAGGCGGAGCGGTCGCGATCTCCGACGCCTGGAGCGCCGCGCACCACGGGCAGGCGCCTCCGGTGCTGATGCTCGAGCAGAACGGCGCCGCAGAGCACGACACCGAGTGCCTCGACAGCAGGGAGGGGCGGTCCTTCACCTACCTGACCCGGGTGGTGCCCGGGTGGATCACCCGGCGCCTCGGCATCGCCCGGGACCCCCGTCGCTGGGCGCTGGTCGGCTTCTCCGAGGGCGGCACCTGCGCCCTGATGCTCTCGACCCTGCGGCCGCAGCTGTTCGGGCGCTTCGTGGACATCGCGGGTGACGCCGCCCCCGACTTCGGGCCCGGTGGACAGCTCACCCTGGCGGTGCTCTACAACGGCAACCGTGCTGCGGAGGCCGCGCACGATCCCGAGCGGTTGATGCGCTCCCACCGCTACCCGGGACTGGAGGGCTGGTTCTCCACCGGCGAGGAGGACCCGGTCCACGACCGCCTGGAGCCGCTGCTCGCCGCCGAGGCGCGCCACGCCGGCATGACGGTGCACACCTACTGGGCACCGGGCGGCCACACCTGGACCTTCGCCCGCCGTGCGCTGCGCCAGATCTACCCTGGCCTGGTGCACGCCCTCTACGGGGCCGGAGGGCCCTTCGCGCGCCCCGGCGTCGCGGCGGGGACCCGGGGCTGGCGCCGGTAGGGCTCAGCGTGGGGGGACGACGGTGGCCGCCGGTCGGGCTCGGCTCGGGGCGACGGCGGACCCCCCGCCGACGACCAGGTCGCCGCGGTAGACCACGACGCTCTGGCCGGCGGCCACCTTTCGCGAAGGCTGCTCCCACACCACCCGGCCGGTGGCGGGCGCAGTCCCCGCCGGGCTCGGGTCCGGCTCCCACCTGCCGGCGAGCGGTGCCCCGTGGGCGCTGCACTGGACGAGGAGGCGCTCCCCCGCCGCCGGGGGTCCGCCGACCCAGCCGAGGCCGCGGAGCACGACCTCGCCGGCGAGGAGCTCCTCGGCGTCCCCGACGGTGACGACCCCGCCGGCGCGGTCCACGTCCACCACGTAGCGCCGCTCGCCGGGTGCCAGCAGCCCGCCGGGGTTCCCGAGGCCACGGCGCTGGCCGAGGGTCACCAGCTCGACGGAGTCCACCCGACCGAGGACCGTCCCATCGCGCTCGACCACGGAGGCCGGCCGCAGGGCCAGGCGCGCGCCGAGGAAGCCGGCCCTGCCCCCCGGGCCGCCGAGGAAGCAGACGTCCTGGCTGTCGCGCTTGTCCGCCGTCGGGAGGCCGGCGGCAGCCGCGGCGGCCCGGACCTCGGCCTTGGTCAGCTCGCCGACGGGCAGGAGGACCCTGCGGAGCTGCTCCTGGCCGAGCATGTGCAGCACGTAGGACTGGTCCTTGGCCCGGTCTCGGCCGCGGGCGAGGGCCCACCGGGGGCTCGGGTTGCCCGGGGCCCACGGGCCGAGGACCCGCGCGTGGTGGCCGGTGGCGATGGCGTCGAAGCCGAGCTGCTCGGCGCGGCGCAAGAACCGGTCGAACTTGAGGTGCCGGTTGCACTCGACGCACGGGTTGGGAGTAGCCCCTGCTGCGTGGTCGGCCACGTAGGGGTCCACCACGTGGGCGTCGAAGTCGGAGGTGAAGTTGAACACGTGGTGGACGATCCCGAGCTGGTCTGCGACCGCCCTTGCGTCCTCGACGTCGGCGATGCTGCAGCAGCCCGAGCTCGACGGCCCCGACCACAGCTTCATCGTCGCCCCGGTCACCTCGTGCCCGGCCTCGGCGAGGAGCAGGGCGGCCACCGACGAGTCGACTCCGCCCGACATGGCCACGAGGACCTGCATCATCGCCACCCCGAGGGCGACCCGGCCGTCGAGCCCACCGGGGGGATGCCAGAGGCCACCCGGAGCCTGGCGACGGCCTCGGGGATCGCCTCGAGCGCCAGGTCCACCTCCTCGGCGGTGGTCGCCGGACCGAGGGTGAGACGCAGGCTCCCCAAGGCCCGCTCCTCGGGGATCCCCATGGCGAGGAGCACGTGGCTCGCGTGGAGCGCCCCCGACGCGCAGGCCGAGCCGGCCGAGGCGTACACCCCGGCCCGGTCGAGCAGGACGAGCAGGGCCTCGCTCTCGACACCCTCGACGCAGAGGTGGGCGAAGCCGGGAGCCACCGCCGTGCCGGCGGGGACGGTCGCCGTCGCGCCGGGCACGGACGAGACGAGCCCGGCGAGCAGCCGGTCACGCAGAGCCCGGACCTCGGCCACGACACCCTTCCTCGCGGCGTCGACCGCGCAGGCAGCCGCAGCCGCCCCGACGATGCCGGCGACGTTGTGGGTCCCTCCCCGGCGCTCGCGCTCCTGGCCGCCCCCGCCGACCACCGCCACGAGGGGCACCCCGGCGCGAACGACGAGCGCCCCGACCCCCTGAGGACCGCCCCACTTGTGGGCGCTGACGCTCACCAGGTCGGCGCAGGCAGCCTCGGTCCGCAGGTCGAGCCAGGGCAGGGCCTGGACCGCGTCGGTGTGCAGGACCGCCCCGGGGGCACGCCGGCGCACCAGGTCGGCAGCTGCAGCGAGAGGCTGGATGGTGCCGAGCTCGTTGTTGACGAGCATCACCGAGACGACCGAGACCTCCGGCCCGAGGGCATCGGCGAGGGCGTCGAGGTCCACGACCCCGTCACCGCCGGGGGGCACCACCCGCAGCTCCACGCCGGCGCCCGCAGCTGCGGAGAGCACCGCGGCGTGCTCGATCGCGGTCGTGACCACGGTACCGGGGGGCCGCCCCGAGCCCGACCGGGCCTCGAGCACCCCGCGGACGGCGAGGAAGTCCGACTCTCGCTGC
>JAKARG010000212.1 GCA_021819345.1 Actinomycetes bacterium
GGTTGCCGGCGCCCCGGGGTCGGCCGGGCCGGGCCGCTCCACCCGCACGACGTCGGCACCGAGATCGGCGAGGACCATGCCGGCGAAGGGGCCCGGGCCGATCCCGGCCAGCTCCACCACCTTCACCCCCTGGAGCGGTCCCGGCACCGACGACGACCTCCTCTGGCCGCGGTCGCGGGCCTGACGGCGATCATCGCAGGTCCCCCGAGCCGGCGGGAGCCGGGCAGGTGCGAGGCCTTTCCCCCCTGGCCGCCCCTAGCCGAGCGTCCCTGTGAGCTGGCCGAGCGCAGCCGACACCCCCCGCTGCGGGCTGATCACCTCGTCGATGATCCCGTAGTCCTTGGCCTCCTCGGCCGACAGGTAGAAGTCGCGGTCGATGTCGCGCTCCACCCGCTCGAGCGGCTGGCCCGAGTGGAAGCTGATGATCTCGGCCATCCGCTTGGTCGTCGAGAGCACCTCCCGCAGGTGGATCTCCATGTCCCGGGGCGCACCCTTGGCGCCGGCCGACCCCTGGTGGATCATGATCTTCGAGCTCGGAGTGGCGTAGCGCCTGCCGGCCGCACCGCCACAGAGGACCATCGCCGCCGCCGACATCCCCATCCCCACGCACACCGTCGAGACCTCCGAGCGCACGTGCTGCATCACGTCGTAGATGGCCATCCCGGCGTAGGCCAGCCCTCCGGGGGAGTTGATGTACATGAAGATCTCCTTCCCGGGGTCCGCTGCGTCGAGGTAGAGGATCTCGGCCACGAGCAGGTTGGCGATCTGGTCGTCCACCTCCTGGCCGAGGAACACGATCCGCTCCCGGAGGAGCAACGAGTAGATGTCGAAGGCCCGTTCGCCGCGAGCGGAGCTGTCGAGCACTGTCGGGACCAGGGTCACTTGCGCCTCCGGTGTGACCAGACGGCATCCGGCCGCCCGGCTCATCTCTTGTTCGCTATACTAGCAACGAGATAGGCCCTGGATGAGCGAGACTCGGCACCGATGAGCGAGCGTCGTCACGAACCGCTGTTCCCGGGTCTGGCCGAGATGGCCGGACGACGCCATGAGCTCGCCCGGACCCTCGCGGCGAGGCGGGTGGAGCTCGGTCTCTCCCAGACCGTGGTCGCCGCCCGGATGGGAACCTCCCAGTCGGCGGTGGCCCGCCTCGAGTCGGGCTCCGCCGACCTGCGCCTCTCCACCTTGGAGCGCTACGCCGCCGCGCTCGGCGAGGTCCTCGACTGGCGCCTCGGGGAGGAGCGCTGAGCCCCGGCCCACCCCGCACGCCCGAGGAGGCTCTCTTCGAGCGCAGGATCCTGCGCCTCGCCGGCCCGCTCGACGAGCCGGCGGCAGGCGACCTCGCCGCCCGGCTCATGTACCTGGACGGAGCCGGGGACGACGCGGTGACCCTCTACGTGGACAGCCCCGGCGGCCCGGCGCAAGCCGCGCTCGCTGCGCTCGACACCATCGAGCTGCTCGGGGTTCCCGTCGACACGATCTGCGTCGGCCGGGCCGAGGGGACCGCCGTGGCGCTGGTCGCCGCCGGCCGCCACCGCCTCGCCGCCCGCCACGCCCGCTTCCGGCTCTGCGAGCCCGAGGTGTCGCTTCGCGGGAACGCAGAGCAGCTGCGCTCCGCCGCCGACCACCACGCGCGGGCCTCTGGCGACCTGGCCGCGCTGCTCGCCCGCTCGACCGGCAGGCCGGCAGAGCACGTCGAGGCCGACCTCTCCTCCGGCAGGTGGCTCGACGCGGCCGGTGCCGTCGCCTACGGGCTGGTCGACGGCACCTGGCCCCCGGGGCGCGACCGGATCACGGCGGAACCGACGTGACATCCGAGAGCTAACAGCTGTTAGATTGAGCTGCTCAGATGGCTAGCGCAAGGACCTGAGCGAGATGACCACGATGCACGAAGCGGCCCCGGGAGAGGGCAGGTGACCGGGGCGCTGCTGTTCGCCGCCGCCTTCCTCGCCTGCTGCGTCGAGGCGGTCGAGGCGACCACCGTCGTGCTCGCCGTCGGCGTGACCCGCAGCTGGCGCTCCGCACTGCGGGGGGTGGCGGCGGGTCTCGTGGTGCTCGCCGTGATCGTCGCGGCGCTCGGCCCGGCGATCTCCCAGATCCCCCTCGGGCCACTGCGCCTCGTCGTCGGCACCCTGCTGCTCGTCTTCGGGCTCGGCTGGCTCCGCAAGGCGATCCTGCGGGCCTCGGGCCACAAGTCCCTCCACGACGAGGCGAGCCTCTACGAGAAGCACCTCGCAGAGTCTCGATCGGCCGGCTCTGCGGGCGGGAGGGGGCTCACCGGGCCGGACGCCTATGCCTTCACGCTGTCGTTCAAGGCGGTGGTGCTGGAGGGCCTCGAGGTCGCCTTCATCGTGGTGACCTTCGGCGCCAACGCCCGAGAGGTGCCCCTCGCTGCCCTTGCGGCCCTCGCTGCGGTCCTGGTGGTCGTCTCGGTGGCGATCGCGGTCCGGGCGCCGCTCGCCCGGGTGCCGGAGAACACGATCAAGTTCGCCGTCGGGGTCCTGCTGTCGAGCTTCGGGACCTTCTGGGCGGCCGAGGGCGCAGGCGCCCACTGGCCGGCAAGTGACGCCAGCCTCCTCGTGCTGATCCCCGTGGTCCTCGCCCTCGCGTTCGGCCTCACCCGGGTCCTTCGGTCGGTCCCGGCGCCGTCGGGAGCCGGGACCAGCCCGCCTGCGGGGGCGGTGGCGCCTCCCGAGCCGGCCGGTAGGGCCGCCGGTGGGCCCGCTCCGGAGCCGACCGGAGCCAGTCGGGATGTCGGCAGATCGCCGGGACCGCTCGGAGCCCTACGGCGCCTGTCGGTGTCGTTCGGCTTGTTCTGGTGGGACTTCATAGTCGGTGACGACTGGAGGATCGCCGCCGCCGTGCTCGTCGGGGTCGGGGCCGTCGCCGGACTGGCGGACTCCGGCACGGTCGCCTGGTGGGCGCTGCCGCTGCTCTGGGCGACCGCCCTCGGCGGCTCCCTGGCCCGCGCCACGGGCTCGGGCCGTCGCAGGCGGACCCGGGCGGTGCCGGCGTAGGCCCAATGGCATTGTTCGAGCCCCCCTCCCCCGAGTCGCTGCCCGAGGACCTTCGCGCCCGGATCGACCAAGTCGCCGACAAGTCCGGGTTCGTGCCCAACATCTTCCTCACCCTGGCCCGCCGGCCCGCGGAGTGGAGGGCGTTCTTCGCCTACCACGACGCCCTGATGGAAAAGGAGACCCCGGCGCTCACCCGGGCCGACCGTGAGCTGATCGTCGTCGCCACCAGCGCCGAGAACCACTGCCTGTACTGCGTCGTGGCGCACGGCGCCCTCGCCCGCATCCGGGCCCGCAACCCGAGGGTCGCCGACCAGGTCGCCACCGACTGGAGGAGGGCGGAGATCGACGCCCGGCAACGTGCGATCCTCGAGGTCGCGGTGCGGATCGCCCTCCGCTCCTGGGAGCTGACCGGCGAGGACCTCGCCTCCCTCGGCTCCCACGGGCTCACCGACGACGACATCTGGGACGTGGGGGCGATCAGCGCCTTCTTCGCCATGTCCAACCGGCTGGTGCACCTGACCGGGACCATGCCCAACGACGACTTCTACCTGATGGGACGGGTCCCCCGCTCGACCGACCGATCCGCTTGAACCCGACTGCAGTGACCCGCCGGCACGACCCGGCCGCAGTGTCCCCCCACGGTCGCGTCGGCCCGACGTGGCGGCCCCCGTCGCAGCGCTCGACGAGCGTGGGGCCTACGCCGGGCCACCTGGCGCAGGAGGCGCCGGCGGCGCCGGCCATTCGACGAGCAGCAAGGAGGCGTCGTCGTCGAGCTTGCCGTGCTGGTGCCCGAGGATCGCGCCCACCGCACGGCGCATGGTCGCAGCCACCGGGAGCTCGTCCTGGTCGCGGGTGACCAGGTCGGCGAGGCGCTCGACGCCGAACAGCTCTCCGTCGGCCGAGCGCGCCTCGACCACCCCGTCGGTGTAGAACAGGACCCGATCGCCCGGCTCCAGCGCGACCTCCCCGACGACCAGCTCGGAAGGCGGGAGCAACCCGTCGTCACCCAGCCCGAGCGGCCGCCACGGGGACACCGCCAGGGTCCCGACGAAGCGGCCCTGGCGGACGAGGAGGGGCTCGGGATGACCGGCGTTCACCCAGCGCAGCCGGCCCTGGTCGGTGTCGAGCTCGGCGAGCACTGCAGTGCTGAACGCCTCGGGGCCGCAGGTGTCCCGGACCACCTCGTCGATGCGTCGCGCGGTCGCCTCCAGGTCGAGGCCGCAGCGGCGGGCGTGGCGGTAGGCGAACACGGCCATGACGCTGATCCGAGCGCTCGCGAGCCCGTGGCCGACCGCGTCGAACGCCGCGAGCTGGGTGCGGCCGGGGCCGACGGCGTAGTCGAGGGAGTCGCCTGCCACCTCGTAGGCGGGCTCGAGCGCGCCGGCGACGTTGACCCGGTCCGAGACGAAGGTGAGCGGCGGCAGGATCCCCCACTGGACCTCCGCCGCGAGGCTCGGCTCGTGACGGCGCCGCGTGGCCACCACTGCGTCCCCGTAGGCGCTCTTGGTCACCACCAGGGCCGCCACCAGCGTCCCGAAGCGTCGCGCCAGGCGCAGCCAGGCCTCGCCGCCGGCTCCGAGGACGGCGGGGGGCACGACCAGGTGCAGCACGCCGAGCCGGTCGGCACCGTCGAGCAGTGGCACCCACACGTCCTCCAGGCCGTCGTCACGGTGGGCGTCGTAGACCTGGGAGCGCCGGAAGCACATCCCGGCGAGGGTCGCGTCCACGGGGAGCGAGTCGGGGTCCTCCCCCTCGCCGGGACCGAAGCGGTTGAGATCCTGGGCCTGCAGTCCGACCAGGTACACGCACGCGGACAGCGCGCCGAGGCTCCTGGCGTGATCGCGGACCAGGTCCGGTAGCTCGTGAGGGGCGCTGCCGAGGGTGGCGTCGAGCAGCTCGCCGAGGCAGTCCCCACCGAGGCCGTCGGGCCCGGGAGCGACCGGTGGCTGGCCTTCGGTCACCACCGGAGGCTAGCTGCCGAGCAGGGGGCGCAGGCGGGCCCGGGCATGGCCGCACCCCCCGAGCCCGACCCGCTCGGAACGGGGAGGCTCAGAAGAGGAGGGTCGCGCGCCGGGCGTAGTCGATCACCCACGGCGTCACGCCGGCGAGGATCGTGAAGGCGACGCACAGGCCGAGGCCGATGGCGGTGGCAAGCGGAACTGGGTCGCCGGCGGCCGGCTGCACCCCGAGCACCTCGGCGACCACGAGGTCGCCGCTCGCCTGCTCACCGTCGAGGGAGGCCAGCGGCGCGAGCCCGGCCACGAGCGGGCGGTCGGCGAGGAGCCGAGCAGCCCCGGCCGCCACGTCCCCACCCTCCGACGAAGCGTCCCCACCTCCCGCCGTGCCGGCGACCTCTGGGTCCAGGTACATGACGAGCGCCACCCGGAGGTAGAAGAAGGCCGCGATCGCAGCCGCCAGCATCCCGATGATCGCGAGCGGCCACTGCCCGACGGCGACGGCCGACTCGATCACGTAGAACTTGCCGAGGAACCCGCTGGTGAGCGGCACACCTGCCTGGGCGAGGAGGAACACGAGGAGCACCGCGGCGAGCAGCGGCCGGCGGCGCCCGAGGCCCCGGAGCGCGCCGAGGTCGTTGCGCGCCTCGCCGGCGCCTTGGATCACGGCGATCACCGCGAAGCTCCCGGCGATGATGAAGACGTAGGTGAACAGGTAGAACTCGGCCGCCGACGCTCCCCGGCTGCTGGCGGCCTGCACCCCGATCAGCACGTAGCCCGCCTGGCTGATCGAGGAGTAGGCGAACATCCGTTTCAAGTCACGCTGGGCGATGGCCAGCACCGAGCCGACGAGCAGGGTGAGCACCGCGATCAGCCAGATCGCCGGGCGCCAGTTGGCCGCCTGGGTGGGCAGCGCCTCCTCCAGGAACCGGATGAGCCCGGCGAAGGCAGCCGCCTTCGCCACCGCGGCCATGTAGCCGGTGAAGGGTGTCGGGGACCCCTGGT